>DATIED010000217.1:0-2311 GCA_035455965.1 Spongiibacteraceae bacterium | reverse complement strand
ATCGACATCGACGCTAGCCGGCTTTTCCGCTAACCCCTTGTAAGCCGTATAAAACTCCTTGTAAATCGAAAAAGTGAAGCGGCCGCTGACTTTAAGTGTTAGATGCCGACCTTCCTGCTGCGCCACGACTGCGACCATAATTGTTCTCCGCTCGTCATTCTCGAAAGCTTCTTATAACCCGCTCGCATCGTGCGCTTAGAATCTCGCAGCCATAGCGGATTCAGGCTGAAGAAAAGTGTAGTCGCTGTCTCGGCATCCATAAAGGCGAGCGGCTGTCACCAACTGCATGGCAGCCGCGACGAAACCGTAAATGTCTACCATACTATGTCGCTCAAACCTGCGGCATCGGCCAAATCGGCCACCCCCATCTATCCAGGCGCCGCAGCGAGCTGCACGCAATCCGGGAACTCGACGGCCGTGCACACTTAACCACAAATACCTCATCAATGCGGTAGTAAATCGACGAACCATAGCCATGCCCAAAGAGAAGATTTCGATTCATCAACTCCAAATTGGTTTATATATCGAGCTGCCGTTGAAATGGAACGAGCATCCATTTTTATTCAGCCGCTTTAAAATCAAGGACAACAATGAAATCAAACTGATCCGGCAACTCGGGCTCGAAGAGCTATGGTATTACCCGGAAAAATCCCAGACCGCGCCGACAGCTGCCCGCTCAGCCGAAGTGGCCGATTCCGAACCGGCGCAGGCCGACGCCACCGCCATGCAAGCGCAATGGCAAGAAAAAAATGAACATGCCGAAAACTTGCGGCGCCGCCGCTCCGAAATACAAAGGGTCGAGCGCCAATACAACGAAGTGGTCGGCAACGTCAAAGACCTGATGGCGATGATGGCAAATGCGCCGGTGCAGGCAATGACGGAAGCGACCAAAATGGTGGGTAGCATCGTCGCGACATTACAAGCGGATAAGGAAACGCTTGTGCATCTAATGAATGCCAATAATCTCGATGATGGCCTGTATTATCACGTGCTGAATGTATCGGTCTTATCCCTGTTGTTGGCGCGCGAAGTCGGTATCGAAGATAAAGAACAAATGATGACGCTGGGATTGGCCGCGCTATTACACGATATTGGGCAAGTCCAATTACCCGCGCAAATTCTGCGGAAAACCACGCCATTAACCAAACCTGAAAGCGATCTTTACGAGCGCCATGTACGCTACGCGATCGAGATGATCGGGCTGCACGCCAAGCTAAAGTTAACCGTCAAGCCGATGCTGCTAACCATTATCGAACAGCATCATGTATTGCTCGATGGCAGCGGCTATCCCAATATAGCCGCCGACAAAATGTTGCCTCTCAGCAAAATTTTAGCAACGGTTAATTACTACGATAAGCTCTGTAATCATATAGACCCGAAACAAAGCATGACGCCACACGAAGCATTGAGCCTGATGTTTTCTAAGCAGGTGGCGAAATTCGACAAACAAACCTTGCAGACCCTGGTAAAACTGCTCGGCATTTATCCACCCGGCACGGTCGTGCAATTGTCGGACGACTCGATCGGTATCGTTATCTCGCTGAATCGCCGCGAACTGTTAAAACCCGGCGTATTGATTTATTCGACGGAAATACCTAAAGAAGAAGCTGTGATCATCGACCTCAGCCACCATACCGATTTAACGATTCGCAAAAGCATGCGGCCAGCGCAACTCAGCAAGGAGATGTTTGAGTATTTGAATCCGCGCGAACGCGTCAGTTATTTTTTTGCGCTGAATAAACCGGCAGGGCAAGAGAACTAGTTGCCAGCCAGTAAAGGGCCGGTGATTTTCACCCGCCGTGCGGCGCTGTATTGCGCACGATTGCGTTACGGAAAGCGGATCAAGATGATCTGCCCTACAACCTAGAGCCAGCCTTTCTGCTTGAAGTACCAATACGGCGCGATGCCCGACAGCACCATCATCAACACAGCCATCGGATACCCCCACTCCCAGTTCAACTCCGGCATGATTTGGAAATTCATACCGTACATACTGGCGACCAGCGTGGGCGGCAGAAATACTACCGCTGCGATCGAGAAAATTTTGATGATCTGGTTTTGCTCGATATTGATGAAACCCTGCGCGGCATCCATCAGGAAGTTTATTTTTTCAAAGAGAAACGCCGTGTGCGACATCAAGGTCTCGATATCGCGGAAAATTTCCCGACAGGTTTCCTGCTGCTCCGGATAGCTACGAATATGCCGCTGCAGAAAAGAAATCGAGCGCTGCGTATCCATCAGACAAAGACGAATTTTTCCATTGCTATCCTCCAGCTTCGCCAGTTTGTCGATAGCGTCCTCAAGTTCGCCT
>DATIED010000216.1:0-4728 GCA_035455965.1 Spongiibacteraceae bacterium | reverse complement strand
ACCGCGTGCTGACCGCATCGGAAAATTGCCAGCCGGCATTTGCGTAAATGCCCTGCCGCTGTTGCTCGCTATGATCGCGATAGCCGTCCCAGTTTTTTGCTTCCAGCGTCAATAGGCCATCGAACTCGTCCGCAACGCTGCCCGCAGTGACGCGCGCATTGCGTTGACCATGGCTGCCGGCGTTGGCCGATAATTCCAGCGGTGCGCTGTTGCGTGCAGTTGGCGCAATGAAATCGATGGCGCCGCCCAGGTTGCTGGCACCGTAGGTAAGCGCATTGGCGCCGCGGGCGATCGTCGCGTAGCGCATGCTCAGCGGATCGAGCATGCGATTGTGATTATTGCCGTCGGCGGTGGTGACGGGCAGGCCATCCTGTAACAGTTTGATGCCGTTCATGTCGTAGTCGGTGGCATCGAGATTGGAGCCGCGGCTGGAGAAAAATATTTCATCCGAGCCACTGCTGCTCTCGGCCCACAGTCCCGGCACATAGCGCAGCATATCGGCAAGATTGGTCACGTTGCGCTGCAAGAGATCGTCGCCATCCACTACGGAGACGCCGCCCGGCGTCAATGCCTGCTCGGCGACGAGTGCTTCCTTAACGCGCTGTGCCTGGACCAGCACGGTGTCCAGTTTCGTGTCGGTGGCGTCGCCCGTAGCGGCAGCTGTCGCGGGCAACGCTAAACAAAAGCTCAATGTGCAGAAGCTCAATGTGTAAGACGCGCGCCGATAGACCGCCTGCTGCATGATGACTTCCCATTGCGAATTGGAGTGGTGCGAATGTGGTTAGCGAATCGGGGTAGCAATACGCGCGGATCGGCTACTTGAAATGCGCCGGCATTATCGCGGGTAGCGGGCGGCGGGAAAATGTGACAAATGGTCGCAGTTGCACGCCGAGGAAAGGAAAAGCACCGATTAATTGCGGTCCATTTTCTAAGCAATGCGCGGCCGGCAATCGCCACTGTTCGATTGTACATTTTAAGGGCGGTTGATTTCGTATTGGCGCGAATACGTGCCCCGGAAATTATTCGCCAAGCGATGTTATAGCGTGGATACTGGCCCGGACCTAAAATTGGAAGCCGCGATGTTGACTCCGAATAAATATTTACCCGCGTCGATGCTGGGCATCGCGTTTCTCTCGCAAAACGTCGCCACCGGGCTGACATTCGGCTGCTTCGGTCTGTTGATCGAACCGCTGACGCGCGATTTGCAGGGCAGTCGCAGTGTTATTTCCCTGGCGATTGCGTTGATTTTACTGACCAATGGCGTATTGAGTCCGCTGGTTGGGCGCTGGGTCGATCGCTGGTCGCTGCGCGGCACCATGTTGATCGGCGCAAGCTCCGGCGCGGTGGGATTTTACCTGGCATCGCAGGCGACTTCGCCGAGCGTTTTTCTGTTTAGCTTCGGCTTATTGGTCGGCATCGGTTTTGCGATGGTCGGCGTAATACCACCGAATAAAATTGCCGCACTGTGGTTTCCGCGCCATTTCGGCCGCGCCAGCGGTATTACCAATCTACCGATGGCGACGGCATTACTGCCGCCGTTATTTGCCTATGCGATAGGTCATTTGGGTTGGCGGGCATTGTTGCAAGGTTTTGCCCTCGTCTACATTATTTTGTTCGGCCTGATCTTATTGCTGCGCATGCCGTCCGTCGAAGCCTCGACCGAGTCCGTGAAAAACAGCGTCGCGGCCATGAAAAGCGCGCCGTACCGCACGCAGATATTTTGGGTTTTAAGTCTGCTTATCGGCATGGTCACCACCAGCGGCATCGTCGCCTCCACACATATCGTTGCGTACGCGCAAAGCCAGGGCATCGCTGTCGCCGAGGCGTCGCTGCTGGTATCGATATTCGGTATATTTTCGGTGCTGGGCGCGGCGTTTTACGGCTGGTTTTGCGATCGTTTTAGCGCACCTGCGGCGCTGACACTGATTTGTTTGTGCGGCGCAATACTGTGGTTGCTGCTGGGTACGCAGCATGTTTTTATCGGTATCGCAGCGATCGTCGCGGGTCTGGGGTTGGGCGGCGGCGGACTGCTGCCAACGATGGCCGCGCTGCTGAGCCGTGCCTTCGGTTCGGCACAGCTCGGCAGTGCCTTGGGGCAAATGAGTTTAGCGATATTGCCTTTTACGTTTGTCGCAGCACCGCTGGTGGGTTGGTGTTACGACCGGTTCGGCAATTATCGCGGCGCCTTTGTGTTGGAGGCCGCGCTGTGCGCTACCTCGTTGCTATTGGTGTTATTGCTGCGGAAAAAGATGAATCCGCAAAATTCCGACAGTAATGCAGCGATCGACAAGGTGGCTTGTTAGTACGCGTACTTATGCTGTGCCCCGCATTGCCGAACGAGCGAATTGATCCTCTGTTCGAGTGAAAGCAGGTTCGCCGTGGGGGCGAATCTAATACCGCAATCAATTAAGTTACCGGGTCCGCCATTCGACCAACTAATTTGCTGAAGATAATCATCTCCGCGCTCGGTAGCGTGACATGGATATCGACGCCGTCGCGCTCGGGCGGCGTTGGGCAGATCAATACGCCGCGGCATACCGGCGTCGGCACCGGCTGTGGCGGTGCTTCGTACCAAATCGGCCGACCGCTGCCGAAATCCAAATCGTACAGTGGAAATTTCGCCACATTATTGATTAATACGCCACCGGTTAACATGCGGTAACTGGCCTCGGGCAGAAATTGCGCAGCAGTGCCGTCGGTCATTTTTTGCTCCATGAATTTTTGCTCTCGCCGCAGATCGTTCGCAGTGATTGCCGGATATAACTGGCGTATCGAACGCGCCAGCGCGGCGACACCGAGCTCAATAATTTGTTTACATGTCCACTGCAGGCTGCGCAGGGCAACGGCATTGCCCAAATAATCCGACGCGAGACCGAGTATTTTGCGGGTGTTATACACCAGCGTTAACGAGCAGGGCTCGTCGGCTTGCAGGCGGCAGCGTGCGAGCGTCAAAAAAATATAAGCAGTAAGAATATTGGCAGGCGATGCGGCAGCGGTATCGACGGTGCCGTATTTTTTGTACAGCCGCTCCAGCAGAGCGGCGGGTAAGTGAAATATTTCGCAAGCGACTAGTTCGGCATAAAACTGCAGTGGCTGTTCGAGCTCAATCATTGCGGTCGGCAAGTTGGATTTGTCGCTATCCTCGGCAACGGATTTGAGTGTGTGCCGTTGCCAGGCGGGCGCTGCCGGTGCGCTTGCATTGCGCGCGTAAGCTGCCCAACTGTTAAGAAAGTCGATCGTCGATATACCGTCGCAGAAGACATGCGAGACAGCAATACCGAGGATACTGCCCTGCAAAAACGTCGATAGTTTGATTTGCAGAAGCGGCGTATGCCGATCGAATCCACAGGAATCGATGTAAGGCACAAATTCGTGGATTTGTGGCTTTAATGGCCGGCTGATCTCGTATCGAGGCATGCGTTCGCGATAGTGGGCATGACTGAATAAAACACCTTCATTGTTGGGAACGACCAGTGGCTGGCTGGATTCCAGCGCCACTATTCGACCGGCGAAATACGGCACGCGATCCAGCGCTTTTTGCAGGCTCGCGATCAATACTTCCCGATTTAATACCTGTTGATAGACCAGGACCAGGCCTGCGCCGCCAGTGGGATAGCCAATATCCAAGCCGGTGATGGGTTGTATGGGGCAGTGGTGCTGTAAATTATTTACCGTGACGATCTTGTGAAAGGATTCCATCGCGATGCACTCCTCGTTAAAACATTCGAGACTGATTGGAATGGTTATCGAAAGGATTTAATCAGTATCGATGCCGCAAAAAAATACCGCGACAAAGTGATAGCGAGGCGCGAGTGTTAACCTGGTGAGGCTAACAACAATATCAATAATAATCGCCGCCAGGCGCGTCTATTTGCCGTGTCCAAAGTGTGTTGACATCCGCGGGGCGAGTCACTAATTTAACTAGCATCAAGGAGTTTATTCTGCGGTTTTTATCAGTGCCGGACTTCAGCTTCGGCTACTCAAGAGAATAGGGCAATGAACGATCTCGCGCATGGAGAGACAGCCGATAGGATATCGAGCGCTGCGATTAATCTCATGTTGAAAACTGCGGATATAGTCGGTGTCGATGTGCAAATCACCGTTGGCGGCACGGCGGCTTTTCCAAAAAAACACAGCGCGCACACGCTTGCTGCACCGCTTTCCCCGCCGCAATTAGCCGCCACATTCCAGGCCCTAATCGCGGAGCTCTGCGCGCGCTCTCCGCAGCGCGATGCGCAGGGGTCGCCCAGCCGGGACGATGTCGACTTGTTTTGTTACTGTCTTATCAATTGCGATAGTTTGGGCGCGGCGATCGACAGGGCGATACGCTTTACCAAGATTTCCCACGATCGCTGGGGCGAGTTGGGGCTGTATGAAAAAAATGGCAGGCATTTTTTCTTTATCGATTCGCGTCGCCACGGAGATGCGGTGGCGCCAGCCGTTATCGATGTGTTCAGCCTTAGCTATTTTTATAAATTATTTAGCTGGTTGATCGCCGAACCGTTACCCCTGTTGCAGGTGTCGCTGGCTCATGCGCGCTGTATCGATAGTCTGAATATTCAGAGTATTTTTGGTTGTCCGGTGATTTTTGCCAGTGAAGTAACCGCGCTGGTATTCGATTCTTCAGCTTTGAAAAAACCGATCGTGCGCACTTACCGCGAATTGGTCCAGGTGCTGCAATCGCTGCCTATCGCTTTGATGCCGTTGCCGCGTACGACCTCCGTCACA
>DATIED010000215.1:0-4229 GCA_035455965.1 Spongiibacteraceae bacterium | reverse complement strand
CGATCGATGCCACAGAGGTCGATTCACTTTCGGTCGAAATACTGGCGCCTGATGCAGTTGTGACTGACGCTACCGCACTGGACATCGCTGGCGGCGAAGCACTGCAATCGTATAGCGAAACATTGCCCAAGGATGCTGGCGATATCGAAGCTGCAGCAGCGAGCAGCGAATTTTTACCGGCCGATCGCAGTTCCGAGGATGAGGCGGCGAAGGTTCTGGCGTTTTCGCGGCCGAAAGCGGTGGCCGAACCGTTTATCGCACCGAGCTTGCGCCAGGCGGAAAGCCTGCGCGCGACCGAAAGCCTGCCCGAACTTAGCGGGGTATCGCAACAGCTGCGGCGCGGCCCGCAGGAAGTGGTGAAAATCTCTGCGCAATTGCTCGAGCAATTGGTCAACCTGGCCGGCGAAACCAGTATTGCGCGGGGCCGCGCCGAGGAGCAGGTCAACGAGTTTGTATTCTCGCTCGACGAAATGCAGATCACCGTCGATCGTCTGCACGAGCAGGTGCGGCGGCTCGATCTCGAAACCGAGGCGCAGATGTTGTTCCGCCAGGAGCAGGTCGAAAGCGAGGGACTTGAGGGTTTCGATCCGCTCGAGTTCGACCGCTATTCGCTGCTGCAGCAATTGTCGCGCTCGCTACTGGAATCCGCCTCCGATCTAATCGATATCAAAAACACGCTGGCGGAAAAATCGCGCGACATGGAAACGTTGCTGACGCAGCAGTCGCGCATCAATACCGAGTTGCAGGAAGGCCTGATGCGTTCGCGCATGGTGCCGTTCGCCCGGATGGTGCCGCGCCTGCGCCGCATCGTTCGGCAGGTGGCCGGCGAGCTCGACAAGCAGGTCGAATTCTATGTCGACAACGCCGAGGGCGAGCTCGATCGCACGGTGTTGGAGCGCATCGTCGCACCGCTCGAGCATATGTTGCGCAATGCGTTGGATCACGGTCTCGAACCGGTCGCCGAGCGTATCGCCGCCGACAAACCCGCGCAGGGTACTATCGTTCTGAGCGTGACGCGCGAGGGCGGCGATGTCGTCCTGACATTGACCGACGACGGCCGCGGTATCGACCTCGCCGCGGTGCGGACCAAAGCGATTGCACGTGGTCTGATGGATGCGAGCGCCAACTTATCCGATCACGAAGTGATGCAGTTTATTCTGCAATCGGGCTTCAGCACCGCCAAACAAATTACCCAGATCTCCGGCCGCGGCGTCGGCATGGATGTGGTGTACAGCGAAATCAAACAGCTGGGCGGCAATCTGGAGATCGATTCCGCATGGGGCAAGGGTTCGCGTTTTACCATTCGCTTACCGTTCACGGTATCCGTGAACCGTGCTCTGATGGTCAGTGGTTGCGGCGATGTTTATGCGATTCCGCTCAATACCATCGAAGGTATCGTGCGCGTCAGCCCGTTCGAGCTGGAGGCCTATTACCAGCCCGATGCGCCGCTGTTCGAATACGCCGGCCAACCGTATCTGATGCGCTACATCGGCGCATTGCTGCGCACCGGCGATAAACCCAATCTCGAGGGCCACACCACGCCGCTGCCAGTATTGCTGGTGCGCGGCTCCGATCACGCGGTGGCAATCCAGGTCGACAGCCTGATGGGGTCGCGCGAAATTGTCGTAAAAACGCTCGGCCCGCAATTCGGTCTGGTGCAGGGCTTATCCGGTGCCACCGTATTGGGCGACGGCTCGGTGGTGGTGATTCTCGATTTGATGGCAATGATTCGCGCTGATGCCTCGCATCTGCATCGCGATTTGATGCTGGGCCAGGAAGAGATCCACGTGGATCGCGATCGTCCGCTGCTGGTTATGGTGGTGGACGATTCGGTGACGGTGCGCAAAGTAACGTCACGTTTCCTCGAGCGCCAGGGTATGGAAGTGATCCTCGCCAAAGACGGGGTCGACGCGATCAATTTGCTGCAGGACAGCGATCGTATTCCAGATGTAATGTTGCTCGATATTGAAATGCCGCGCATGGACGGCTTCGAAGTAGCCAGCCGTGTACGTCACTCCAGCCGCCTGCGGCATCTGCCGATTATTATGATCACCTCCCGCACCGGCGATAAACACCGCGAGCGCGCTTCGGCCCTGGGGGTGGATAAATACCTCGGCAAACCATATCAGGAAACGCTGCTGCTCGAGACCATTCACGAGCTGACCGGCGCAGTGACTTCGGTGTGAGCGAGCCAGGCGTGAGCGAACCGAGTGTGGACACCGCGCCACCCGGTTTCGATCATCCGGGCAGGCCGTGTATCGGCGTGGTCGCCAATAGCGACCTGCGTCGCCACGTTTTGAAAAAATTATTAGTCGAAGCCGGTTACGCAGCCTGCACGATCGCGCCGGAACAACTGCCCCGCTATTTATTGGCCGACGCGCAAGTTCGGCCTGCGGCCTGGTTGCTCGATACCACCCATGCAACGGTCGATGATTTACTCGAGCAGATTGTGCAAAGCTCGGATGCGCCATTGCTGATCAGCGACGAAGAGCCGCCGTCGCCGCAGCCATTATTTGCGAAATGGCGCCAGCGCATGCTCGATAAACTGGAGGAGCTTATGGCGTCGGCCGCAGCTCCGGCGCTGCAGCATGCACCGCCGCCAGCGCCCCAGGCGGTATGGGTGTTGGTGGCCTCGACTGGCGGGCCGGCGGCGGTCGGCGAATTTGTCGCCGCGCTCGCACCGGGGCTGCCGATCGCGCTAGTGTACGCGCAACATATCGATGCCAATTTCGATCGCATGCTGGCCGACGGGCTGGCGCAGCATCGGCATTACACGATCAATCTGGGGCGTGGCGAGCAACATCTGCGCAGCGGTAGTTTGCTGGTGGTGCCGGCGGATCGGCAATTGCGGTTTTTACCCTTCCATCGCGTGGTGGAAACCGGCAAGCCGTGGCAGGGACCCTTTCAACCGGTGCTCGATCAAGTGGTCGCCGAGCTGGCGCGCCAATACCGGCAGAATTGTGGCGTCATTGTATTCAGCGGTCTGTGCGACGATGGCGCGCTCGGTTGCCGGATCGCGCAGGCGCATGGCAGTGAAATATGGGCGCAGAGTCCGGCCAGCTGTGCAAGCCCGGAAATGCCCAACGCTGCGCTTGCGACCGGCAGCGTCAGTCGCCAGGGCACGCCAGCGGAATTGGCGCACGCCTTGAATACCCGCTACAGTCGGTGAGACGGTGCGGCAGTTGTTAGTTGTTGGTTATTAATGAGATCGCGCATCGAGCGCACATAGACCGTTGAAGCAGACGAGAGATAGACAGTGAACAGCATGTTGCAGACACAACCGGCCGTTACGCAAATTGCCACGCTGCTGATTCCGGTGAGCGGTAAGCAGTTAGTGGTGCCGAACGTCAATATTGCCGAAATCATTCCGTACTGCGCGCCGACAGCTGTCGATGACGTGCCGAATTGGTATCTCGGCTGTTTCACCTGGCGCGCCACGCAAGTGCCGTTGATCACCTTTGAAGCGATCAACGACGAACCTTTCACCAGCCCGATCGCGAATCGCCGCATCGCCATTCTCAACAATGTAATCGGCGATCCGATCTTGCCGTTCTGCGGCATCATCACCGAGGGTCTGCCACGCCTGATGCGTTTATTGCCCGAAGAAATCGCCGAGGATACCGACGCGATGCCCGGCCCGGCCGAAATTGCGCGTGTGTTGGTGAACGGCGAGCGCGCCAGTATTCCCAATGTCGCCTATATCCAGAATCAAATTCTAAAATTGTTATAGTTAAAGCCAAAGCTTAGAGTGCTTCTTAACGGTAGTTACGCCTGTTACGATGTGGTTGCACCGTTGGTTAAAACTGATGACGTATCGCAACGCATATTTGCGCATCCGCTGTGCATCGATCGCATCGAACAGGGCGAGCGTCGCGCTTGCGGTGCTATATCATTAAGAAGTGCCATAGCGTTAAAAAGATTGCGGTACCAACGTCGCGCATTATTGCAACGATAAAAATAACGATATAGAAGGAAAGAGACTTCAGGATGCGCAGAAATAGCATTTATCGAATCGATATCGCGATATGGGCCGTCGCGGTGGCCGGTTACGTCGTAACCTATAAACTTTGGGAGTGGAGCTGGGCCGAGCTTTTTTGGGATTTTGATATCTACGTGCGCGCCGTAACCGATGCGGTGCTGGGTGCTAACCCCTACCGGCGCGGTGCGGGCCTTCCTTTCCTGTATCACCCGGTCGTTCTGTATGCATTTATATGGCTAGATCGCCTCAT
>DATIED010000214.1:0-2758 GCA_035455965.1 Spongiibacteraceae bacterium | reverse complement strand
ACAATCTGTGGGTGGTGGACGGCAGCTTCTTCCCCTCCTCCGGCGGCTACAACCCTACCCTGACAATTTTCGCTAACAGTTATCGTGTGGCGCGCTATTTTATCGAGCAGGCAAAACGCCTGGATATCGGTTGAAGCTATTGAGCGAGGCGAGTTTATGAATCGACGCGAATTTTTACAGTGGTCCGGTAGCATTGGCATCGCAGCGTTGGCTGCGCGACCATTAGCGGTCGCGGCCGCCGCGCAAAGTACCGCGCCGCTGACGCTCGATGCCGAACAATGGCGCAGCGTCGCAGCAATCGGCGAACAAATTATTCCGAGCGTCGACGGCATCGGGGCCAGCGCAGCGAATTGCGCGAACTTTGTCGATAAGCTGCTGGGCCACGAGGAGCACCGGTCGCTGCCGTTATATCGGCAAGGGCTTGCCGCTATCGATACCTATACGCAGCAGCGCTGGCAAAAAAACTTTGCCGATTTAACCGCAGCGAATCAGATAACTTGTCTGGAGAATCTGGAGGACGGCGCAATTCCACACTGGCCGGCAACAGCCATCGGCCAAAATGCGCTATTTGGTATGTTGCGTTTTCATACTATTTTAGGGTTTTTAGCGGCGCCAAAATTCGGCGGTAACGTCGATTTTGCCGGCTGGCGTGCGCTGAACTTTCCCGGCCATCTTCATGAAATGGGCGGCATCAGCGACCGTCAAGTCAGCGGCGAAGTGCCCATCCAGCCAAGCTGGCATCACTGAAGCAACACCTTCATCGCGCAAGCTTTCCGGTTTCGCTCAAAAAGCAGGCAGCATAAAAAAAGCTCTTTTCCAAAGGAAAAGAGCTTTTAAAGTTTAGCAGGTGCGAAGAATTAAGCGGCGTCTTTACGACGACGTACCAGCCCCATACCGATCAGCGCGCTGGCAAACAGCGGCAATGCAGCAGGCACCGGCACTGCAGGCGCGCTGGCATTAGTCGCTGTCAGATGCACGTTGAAGAAACCGCTGTTGTCGGCGAACCCGCCATCGTTTTCAGCGAGGAACAAATACACCGCCGAGCTTGAAGGAATGGTCAGGTTAATGCTGCTGCCAATGAAAAACGGCGCAGTGTGAGGATCGCCGATCGGGGTGATCGTATTGGCGGTGGTGCTCCAGATGCCGATCAACGAATAAGCCTTCAGGCCGCGAAAGTTGCCATCGTTAAACAAACAAGTGGGGGTGCAAGGGTCCCCGTTCGGGCCGGTAGCGATATTGCCGTGATCCACTACCGAGCCGCTGGCGGTGATATTCAACGAGCTATAATCGGCGAAGTTGAAAGCCGATCCACTAAAGCTGACTATTTTTGCGGCATTGGAATCCGGGTTGGCCAGGGCGTTGTCCGCCGGTAACGTATACCAATGGCCCCAATCGGTGTAATACAGATTATCTCGGCCATCGACCACTTGATCGATCGAAACCGTGGCCGCAGCCGCGAAGGTGTTCAGAGATAACAACAACAGAACGGAAAGAATACGGTTCACAGTGAAATTCCTTAAAAGTATAATCAGCGTCAATTAACCGTGTGACGGCAATTATAAAGCAAGCCTTATACCAATAAGAAAATATCAATGCCATTCAATAATTTAATCTTTTTTAGGACAAGCATCCGGATACTCTCCGTAAAGAGATCCGACACCTTATTGACCCGGTAAAAAACTCTCGATCGAACCATCCGCAGCCAATTTGACTACGATGCGATCGCTCTGCCTGGCTCGCTCCAGATCCGTGGCCTCGACAGCGAACTGCTGGCACAGCTGGACTGCATCGGTAGTAAAGAAATCGCGCCGACGATTCTTGCCGCGAAAGCGCCATTGATTGATCCGCGCCCACAAAATCAGGCCGCCACCCAAACAGAAGATAACCAAACTATAAAAAGCCAATAAATGGATAAAAGCGCGATAGCCGCCCAGCACGATCATATGATTATAAAAGAGATGGATGTTGAGCCCCCACGCCAACAAACTTAAGAGCGGCTGCCACAAATACAGCAGTGCCCCCCAAAATAATAGTGTGACACCCAGCGCAGTAAATTTTTCGCCGGGTCGCACCCACTCGGGGCGATCGATAATCAACGGTGATCTTTCATTGCTGGAGCTCATTGTCGAACCTGTAAATAATTTTCGATTAACGAATGCCAATCTTTCGATTAATGACGATCAAGGATGCCGTAACCCACGATCGGGACTGATCCAGGTACCGATGCGCTTGCTGTTGAACAAAGTCTTGGGCACCGCGACCACAGTGGTGAATACGCTGATTAACCAATACGCCAATGGATACCAAATCATCCAGAAAAAATGTCGCACCAAGCGCCGCTCGTAGCGCCCGTCGATCAACAGGCTGACAAAAAACTGGAGCAGGCAGGTTGTTGCCAGTACTACACCATGCCAGCCCGGCACCAACGAAGGCACATGTATCGACTCTGGCAATACAACAAACTTTCCGACCAACCACAGCAACACAATCGCTGCCAGCACGTAGCTCCAAACCACGCTGAGCCAATATTCGGCGAACACCAGCCACATGCGCCGGGAGCGCCAATACCACATACGATTTGCATAGCGCAGCGCTGCTTCGGCACCGCCGCGTGCCCAGCGCAGACGCTGGTGCCAGAGACCGCGATAGGTTTCCGGCATCAAAATCCAACACAGCGCATTCGGTTCGTAACGAATATCCCAATGATTGAGCTGCATGCGCCAACTGACATCGATGTCGTCGGTCACTGTATCCGAAT
>DATIED010000213.1:0-2178 GCA_035455965.1 Spongiibacteraceae bacterium | reverse complement strand
TTGTGGGCCACAGTTCCGACGATAAATTGACTGGTGTATTTGTTAATGGCGACCCCCTCCAACTCTGCTAACTCATCGGGTCTACTGAATCAGCTGCGCGGTTTGGGCAGCGGCAATTTAGGTATTCCGATTCTGTTGCTGGCCATGCTCGGCATGATGTTGCTGCCGCTGCCGCCGTTTTTACTGGATGTATTGTTCTCGTTCAATATCGCACTGTCGATCGTGGTATTACTGGTCTCGATCTACACGCTGCGACCGCTGGATTTCGCGGTGTTTCCAACCTTGCTGCTGGTCGCCACGCTGCTGCGGCTGGGGCTCAACATCGCCTCGTCGCGGGTGGTGTTATTGCGCGGCCACGACGGCGATCACGCGGCCGGTAAAGTGATTCAAGCGTTCGGCGAGGTAGTGATCGGCGGCAACTACGCGGTCGGTATCGTGGTGTTTGCGATCCTCGTGATTATCAACTTCGTGGTCGTCACCAAGGGCGCGGGCCGGGTGTCGGAGGTCAGCGCGCGGTTCACGCTGGATGCGATGCCGGGCAAACAGATGGCGATCGACGCCGATTTAAATGCTGGTCTGGTCGATCAGGACCAGGCGCGCAAGCGCCGCGAAGACGTTACCGCCGAAGCGGATTTTTACGGCTCGATGGATGGCGCCAGCAAGTTCGTGCGCGGCGATGCGGTCGCCGGTATTTTGATTTTGTTCATCAACATGATCGGCGGTCTGGCGATCGGCATGTTGCAGCACGGCCTGGCATTCGGCGATGCAATGAAAATTTATTCGCTGCTGACTATCGGCGATGGTCTGGCTGCGCAAGTGCCGTCGCTGTTGTTGTCGGTGGCGGCGGCGGTGATGGTGACGCGCGCCAATAGCTCGAAAGATATGGGCGAGCAGGTGCGCAGCCAACTGTTCGAATCGCCGAAAGCATTGGCGGTGACCGGCGTCATTCTGTTCGTAATGGGCATCGTGCCGGGCATGCCGCATGTGGCATTTATCGGTTTAGGGCTCGGCGCCGGCTACGGTGCGTATTGGATTAATCAGCAGCGCGAGCGCGTGGTGGCCGAGCAGCAGCGTGTCGATACCACGCAACATGAAATTCAAGCGCAGAAGCCCGCCGAACAACCGGAGTTGGGTTGGGATGATGTGCAGCCGGTGGATACCATCGGTCTGGAAGTCGGTTATCGGCTGATTCCACTGGTCGACAAAACGCAGGGCGGCGAATTGCTCGGCCGCATTAAAGGTATTCGCAAACGCCTGTCGCAGGAGATCGGTTTCCTGGTGCCGTCGGTGCATATCCGCGACAACCTGGATTTGCGTCCGAATGCCTATCGAATTTCGATCATGGGCGTGAATACCGGCGAGGGCGAAATTCATCCCGATCGCGAGTTGGCGATCAACCCCGGCCAGGTATTCGGCACGCTCGATGGCACGCCGACGCGCGATCCGGCGTTTGGTCTGGAGGCGGTATGGATCGATCCCGCGCAGCGCGATCAGGCGCAGACGCTCGGCTATACCGTGGTCGATGCCAGCACCGTGGTCGCCACGCATCTGAATCAGTTGCTGCTGAAACAAATGCACGATCTGCTCGGCTTCGAGGAAGTACAAAACCTGCTGCAAAGCTTGAGTAAACAATCGCCGAAACTTGCCGAGGAGTTGGTCCCCACCACTATTTCTCTGAATATGTTGCTCACTGTCCTCAAAAATCTGCTGGCGGAGAAAGTGCCCATTCGCGACATGCGCACCATAGCGGTTGCGTTAGCCGGTGTCGGCGACAAGAGTCAAGATCCTGGCGCATATACCTCGGCCGCACGCCTGGCGTTGAGCCGTATCATCGTGCAAAAAGTCTTTGGCAGCGCGGCCACGCTGGCGGTGATGGCCTTGTCGCCATCGATGGAACAGTTATTGCTGAAAAGCTTGCAGCAGGCGCAGCAGATGGGTAATTCCGACGATATCGTGTTGGAGCCCGGTTTGGCGGAGCGCTTGCAAGTGGCGATTCGCGATGCCGCGCAAAAGCAGGAGTTGGCCGGTAAGCCGGCGGTGTTATTGGTAGCTGCGCCGCTGCGCGCCGTGATGGCGAAATTCGCGCGCTATATCAACGGCGATATTCAAGTGCTGGCGTTTACCGAAATACCCGACGATAAACAAGTAACGATTGAAGCGTCTATCGGTTAAGCCGTT
>DATIED010000212.1:0-7386 GCA_035455965.1 Spongiibacteraceae bacterium | reverse complement strand
GAGCACCAAATACATTGCCGGCACGATAAACAACGTGAACAAGGTACCGATGGAGATACCGGTGGCGATCACCATTCCCATATTATTGCGGCTTACCGCACCGGCGCCGGTCGCGATAACCAGCGGTATGACGCCTAGCACCATCGCCGCGCTGGTCATTAAGATCGGCCGCAGACGAATGCCGGCGGCGGTCTCAATGGCTTCGCGTTTGGATTTGCCGCGGTGCTGCTCTTCATTGGCGTATTGCACGATCAAAATACCGTGCTTGGCGATCAGGCCGATCAATGTAATCAAACCCACCTCGGTATAGATATTGAGTGTGGCGACGCCGAGGAAAATAAATACCATTGCGCCGAAAATTGCCATCGGCACCGCGGTCATGATGATCAGCGGATCGCGGAAGCTTTCGAATTGCGCCGCGAGTACCAGGAAAATAATCAGCACCGCAAATGTCAGCGTGACGGCAAAGGTATTCGACTCCTGCATGCTTTGTCGCGACTGACCGCCGTAATCGATGTCGTAGCCGTGCGGCAGCACCTCCTTGGAGATATCCTGCAGCGTTTTTAATACCTGACCCAGGGGCACGGCGGCGACGCCGGAAATCGTCGCCGAGTTAAGCTGTTGGAAGTGGTTGATAGTTTCCGGCACCGTTTTCGTTTCCAGCGAAATTAATGTCGAGGCCGCTACCGAAGCGCCGCTCGGCGTGCGCAGGTAATAGTTTTTCAGTTGGTCGGCGTTGAGGCGGTCGCTTTGCTGTACCTGCGGCATAACCTTGTAAGCGCGGCCGTCGATACTGAAATAGTTCACATAGCCGCCACCCAGCATGGAGCCGAGTGCCGAACCGATATCGCGCATGCTCATGCCCATGGTCGCCGCTTTGTCGCGATCCACGATCACCGTGGTCTGCGGCTTGTCGAATTTCAGATCGTTATCGATAAAATAAAACTGGCCGCTGGCCTGCGCCTTATCCATAAAAGCCTGCGCGACTTCATTGAGGTTGCTATACGGCTCGGTAGTTTTAATGACGAACTGCACCGGCAAACCGCTGCCCCCGCCTGGCAGTGCCGGCGGTGAGAAAATCGCTACGCGCGCACCGGCGATTTTGTTGTACTCTTTTTGCAGCTCGATGACGATTTCCGAGGTAGAGCGTTTGCGTTCATTCCAGGGCTTTAAAATCGTCGGCGAGAAACCGCGATTCACTGCGCCGAAACCATCGAACTGAATAGCGTGCTCCATCTCCGGAACATTTTTCGAAATAATGCTGAAGACCTGCGAGGAGAACATGCCCATTTGTTGCGTAGTGGCGGTGGGTGGGCCCGATGTCACCGAGACGATGAAGCCTTGATCTTCCTGCGGGGCCAATTCGGTCTGCGACAGTTTCGCAAATACCAGAATCAAGCCGATGATAATGAGGCCGAAGGTAATAAACACCGCGCGCGCATCGAGCGCGTGTCGCAATAAAGCCTGATAGATTTCGCGTGTCACGTCCAGATTGTGGTCGATCATTTTTGCGAGACGGCCCTCGCCCTGATCTTGTTTAAACATGCGCGAACACATCATCGGCGACAGTGTTAAGGCGATCACCGCCGAGATGGCAACCGCACCGGCCAGCGTGAACGCAAACTCGGTAAACAATGAGCCGGTCAGGCCGCCCATGAAGCCGATCGGCACATAAACCGCGATCAACACCAGCGAGATAACAATGATCGGCCCGGTCAATTCGCGCGCGCCCGTCAGCGCGGCCTGCATCGGCGTCATGCCTTCCTTCATGTGCCGGTCGACGTTTTCGACGACGATAATCGCATCGTCGACCACGAGACCAATCGCCAATACCAGCGATAGCAGCGTCAGCATATTGATCGAGTAGCCCAGCATCATCATGATGATAAAAGCGCCGATCAACGATAACGGCATCGCAATCGCAGGTACAAATGCCGTGCGTCCCGTGCCCATAAATAAAAATACCACCAGCGTCACGATCAGCAGCGCTTCGACCAGTGTTTTGAGCACTTCCTGAATCGATTGCGTGACATAAATCGACGAGTCGTAAACGATATAACCTTTCAGCGCCGAAGGTAACTGGGCTTCGATTTCCGGCCAGATTTTGCGCACCCGTTTGGTGACGTCGAGCAGGTTGGCATCGGGTGCCGCCTCGATCATGATGGCGACCGATTTTTTGCCGTCGAGCTTACCGTTTTCGTCGTAATCGACCGCGCCGAGCGTGACGTTGGCGACGTCCTGCAAGCGCACCAGCGAATCGCCTTTTCGCTTGACTACTAAATTGCGGAAGTCTTCTACCGAATGTAAATCGGTATTGGAGTTCAGATTGACCGAAATCATTTGACCGCGCGTAGCGCCGATCGCGGAGATGTAGTGATTGTTGCCGAGCGCGGTGAAAATATCCTGCGCCGTCAGATCGACCGCCGCGAGTTTTTCCGGATCGAGCCAGGCGCGCAGCGCGAACTGGCGATTGCCGGCGATCTCGGCGCGCTGCACGCCGGGCACGGTTTGTATTTTCGGTTGCACGACGCGGATCAGGTAATCCGACAGCTGACTGGCCGACATCACATCGCTGTTGAAGTTGATAAACATCGCCGCGGTGGTTTCCGATACCTGCACCGATAATTGCGGCTGCTGCGCCTGCGGCGGCAGCTGGTTGATCACTGAGTTAACCTTGGTATTGATTTCGGTCAGCGCGCGGTTGGCATCGTAGTTGAGGCGTAAATTGGCGGTGATATTGCTCACGCCACTGACGCTGCTCGAGGTCAGATAGTCGATACCCTGCGCCTGCGAAATGGCTGCTTCCAGCGGCGTGGTGATGAAGCCCGCGATAACATCCGGATCGGCACCGAAATACGTGGTACTGATAGTGATATTGGCGCTTTCCAGTTTTGGAAAGTTACGCACCGGCAAATCGAACATGGCGCGCAGGCCGAGTATCAAAATCATGATACTGACGACGCTGGCGAGCACCGGGCGTTTAATGAAAATATCCGTGATATTCATAGTGAGAGCTCTACTTCGGTTGCTGTGCGCAGCGCCGGCACTGTGAACGCCGTGCTCGATACTCGCGGGCGCGTCCCGCAGGCGCGCGCATTTCGGCAAAGGCCAGCGTGCGCGCTAAATGATTCGCGATGTCCGATCCGCGTTTGCATGTTCAATGCATCGGTTACTCTTCGCTCGGGCGCGGGTCGGGATCGTTGGCGGGCAATATCGCGTTATTGATATTCAACGGCGAGCCATTTTTAATTTTCAGCTGGCCGCTGGTGACGACTTGATCGCCGACTTCGATACCTTTGACGATGGCCACTTGATCGCCGCGAGTCGGCCCGGTGGTGACGAAAATCTGTTTCGCGAACAGTTCGTTGCCGGCGGCTTTGGCGGCATCCGGTTTTTTCTCGTCCGCTTTGGCGGCGCTGGGTTTCGCGCCGTCCACATCGCCCAGCTTATCTTTAGTGGTAGCGAGGTACACGGTCGCACCGTATGGGTTGTAAGTGACGGCAGTGAGCGGCAGCGTGATGAACTTCTCCGGTTTGCCGATCTCGATTTTCAAATTGATGTACATGCCCGGCAGCAACTGGTGTTTAGGATTCTGCAGCGTGGCGCGCACTTGGACATTGCGGGTTTCGGTGTCGACTTTCGGATCGATCGCGGTAATCCTGCCCGTGAAATTTTGGGTCGGGAAGGTGTCGCTGATGGCGGTGACCGATTGACCAGTCCGCAGCGTCGCTAATTGCTGTTGCGGCAGATAAAAATCGACGTGAATCGGATCGAGCGTTTGCAGCGTGACGAGTTTGCTGCCGGCGGCGAGGTACTGACCGGGATCGGCATTGCGGATACCGATATGGCCGCTGAATGGCGCGCGAATACGCTTTTTGTCGACGATGGCTTGTTGCTCGGCGACTTGCGCTTTCGCGCTTTTGGCGTTGGCCTGCTGGGTCTCGAGCTCTGACTTGCTGATGGCTTGAGCGTCGAATTGCGCAACGGCGCGCTGATAATTCAAGTGCGCGAGATCGGCATTGGCGCGCAGCGATTCCAATTTGCCGATATCGTCGGCCGCGCGCAACTCGACTAACAGCGTGCCTTCTTTTACGTCGGCGCCCGATTCGAAGTGAATCGCGTCGACCACGCCGGCGACTTCATTGCTCAGGTCGGCGCCGCGCACTGCATGCAAACTGCCGACCGCGGTGACCAGTTGACGCCAATCGTCGGTTTGCGCGCGCATGGCGGTGACGGTTTGCTGCGGCGTGCCCATCGCTTTATAAGCGGCGATTTTGCGCGATACGTTATACCCCCAGATACCACCGATTACTGCCACCATGGCAACTACAACTCCAATCATGATTAACCAGCGCTTCATTCGGGGGATGCTCCATTTTCTTGTGGTACGTCTTGTTTAGTGGCTTGTTCAGTATTTGCTGCAGTGGTGTTGCTCGCCTGCCATTGGCCGCCGAGCGCTTGAAATAACGCGGCGGTATCCTGGTAGCGGCTGGCCAGCGCCTGCGAATAGTTAATGCGTGCCTGCTGATATTGGCGCTGCGTAATCAGCAGATTCAGATAGCTGACGCCGCCCAGGGCATATTGCTTTTCGGTGATGCTGAGACTGCCTTGCGCGGCCGCCAATGCTTCATGCTGTGCCTGCAAAACCTGGGCGTCGCTCTGCAGTGCGGTCAGCGCGTCGGCCACGTTTTGAAAGGCCGTCAATACGGTGAGGCGATAATCGGCCGCGGATTGATCGAATGCCGCGATGGCGGCGCGCCGTTGCGCCGTCAAAGTGCCGCCGTGAAACAGCGGTTGGGAAATATTGGCGCCGATATTCCAGATTTTATCGCTGAATAAATCGCCGAATGTATTTGCCTGCGAACCATAACCGCCGGCGATGGAAACCTGCGGATATAAATTGGCGGTGGCGACGCCGATCTGCGCGGAGGCTTGATGCAGCGACGCTTCCGCCGCGCGAATATCCGGACGCTGGCGCGCTAATTCCGAAGGTAGAGAAAGAGGAATTTCCTGCGGTAATAGTAATTCGCCGAGATCGAAATCAGTCGTTTCGCGCTCGCTCGGCAGTTTGCCGAGATATACCGCCAGTTGATTCTGCACGGCGGCTAATTGTTTCTCCAGCTGTGGCAGGGTGGCGCGCACGCTGGCGAGGTTGGAGTTCGCCGTCAGTACATCTACATAAGCCGCAGCGCCGAGTTCATGGCGCTGCTTGGCAATATTCAATTGTTTTTCCAGATCCGCGACGATGTCCTTGGTCGCCGCGATTTGATCGCGCAGCGACGCTTCGGCGACACCGCTGGTCACGACATTGGCGGCCAGCGTCAAATAGGCGGCTTGCAGTTGATATTGCTGATAATCGACAACAGCGGCCTGGCGTTCGACGCTGCGGCGCACGCCGCCAAATAAGTCGAGCGTGTAGGAAACGTTTACCGACGCGTTATACACGTTGTAAATACTGGAGGTGGTGCTGGTGGAGCCCGGAATATTGATAACTTGCGCGCGCTGCCGCGAAACGCCACCACCGGCATCGACACTGGGGAAAAAGGCGCCGCGCTCCGCATTGAGATTTTCCTGCGCCTGACGCAAGGCTGCGTTGGCCGCTTCGACGGTAGGGCTATTGGCAAAAGCCTGTTCGACCAGACGATCCAGTTTGGGCGAGCCGAACAACGTCCACCATTGCGTGGGCAACTGGCGATCGGCCACGAATACTTGCGCGGCTCCGCCCGGGGTCGCGGTGGGCGTCGCTGCTGTTTGTTGCGGCAACGGCTGGGCGGTGTAGCGTTCGGCTGTCGGCGCGGCGGGCGCTTTAAAGTCGGGGCCGACGGCGCAGCCGCTGGCAACGGCGATCGCAAATACCAGCGGTAATAATTTTGACGGAGCGGTTAAAGGCCGGATCGAGATACGAATTAGCGGCATTGAGTTTCCTTTGGACGCGGACGAGCGCCGGATTTTCGCAACATTGCGGGGGCATTTACCGCAGTCACGCGTGTGGTTTGCCCGGCGCTCGCGCCGGGCGAGTCGATAGCGTCGGTACTGTCGATAGCGCAGGTACTTGTGGCGACGCCGCGCAACAGTATGTCGAACACCGAATCGATATAAGTTTGCAGCGTTTTGCGCTGGCTCACCGTACTGTTTTGGTTAACGTACTCGTGCATACGGAGAATCATTTCGTTGGCGCCGCCGATAATCATCGCGGCGGTTTCCGGATCGAAATCGCTGCGTAACTCGCCGCGCGCCTGGCCCTGCGCCAACAGCGCCACGACCGCGCGAAAATTTCGATTGAAAGTACGCGCGGCCAGCCGATGTCCGTTGCCGCAGCTATGGTTCGACAGGGCGCGCAGCACGAGCTGAATTTTTTGTGGGTTGGCAAAAAAATCGGCGATTTCGAAATCGATCAAGCGACGCAGTTTGGGGAGCGATGGACCGGGCTCGGCGAGCAACTGTTCGGCGAACTCGGCATGCGACATACCGGCTTCGCGCATCACTGCGAGAAATAGTTCTTCCTTAGAAACGAAATGGTGAAAGACATTGGATTTACTCACGCCAGCGCGCTCGGCGATAGCGCCCACCGATACCGAAGCGAAGCTTTCCAGCGCAAACAATTCGGCGGCGGCCTGCAAAATTGCACGCGCGCCCTGTGATAGGTTTTGAGCAGTATTCATGCGGTATCTGGGTGGCGACGACAAAAACGGGAGCAGAAAGTACGGGTGGTCGGCCTACTGACCGATGGGTCAGTTCAGTTTATTGGCTAACGGCACGTCGTGCAACCCTGCGTTTAACGATGCCTTCAGTTTATACCGCAATAATGAGGTGCACGGTTTTGTTGCCAATATTTAACAAATATTTAGCGGTCACTGAGATCGCGCGGAAGGCCGCGATTAAGTTGGTGTAAGGTTTGCGATAAAGCTTGCCAGACGAGCGGGCAGTGTGTAGCTAAATCCACCCCGTATGGTTAAAAAATGACCGAAATGCGCGTGTGCCATGTGGGCTGGCGATAAAACCCTATACACAAAGTTATCCACAGATTTTTGCACAGATTTTGGGGAAAACCTGCGGGCCTGTCGCGCGCGCGGTAATTCATCGAAATGACATAGTTGCTTAAAATGTCAGCTAAATGGCAGGGGCTCCCGGCCATTTTTATGACATTTTTTTTACACCGGGCGATTTATCTCCTGCTACAGCAATAAGCTGTCACAAAATCTTCTTTTTATTCGCTATTTTGGCCGAGCCGCCACGGTGGCCCCGTTAGATTGTTATCCACAGCTGCAATAGCGTTGTGCGCAGTGCGGAAAGGTGCGCCGCGATGGTGCTCGCTAACTTTGGTGTGGCGATTGAGTGCGGTGCCTGAGAAACGTACCAAAAGTGGCCGATAGCCAAAATGATAAT
>DATIED010000211.1:0-2968 GCA_035455965.1 Spongiibacteraceae bacterium | reverse complement strand
ATGGCGGTGCATATCTGCTCGAATTGCGGTCAGCTCGATCATTTGTTCGGCAGTGGCGGCGGCGCGGAAATCGCTAAGGATTACAATGTGCCGCTGCTCGGTTCGCTGCCGTTGGCGCGCTCGATCCGCGAGCAGTCGGATGGCGGCACCCCCAGCGTAGTCGCCGAGCCCAATGGTCCGGTGGCGGCGCTGTATCGCGATATCGCGCGCCGCATGGCTGCACATCTGGCGTTGCGCAGCCAGAATTTGGGGCAGGTGTTTCCAACCATTTCAATTAAAAACGACTAGGAGACCTCTGAACAACTACTACGCTGGCAAATGCCGCTTTTGCCTTGCCTAAAGCACCTGCTGTTGGTGTCTTTGCTGTGCGCGCTACGTTTTTCAGAGGCTCCCGGGAGCTGGTTTTAAAATTGCTGTATTCGCTAATTTTGAGATCGGTTCCAGCTGTTTAGTTTGCATGCGCTACGTACGTTATTAAGTACGATATAAATTTGAGGAAAGGTTTCGATGAGTATCAAGTCAGATAATTGGATTCGCCGCATGGCGGAGCAGCACGGCATGATCGAGCCGTTCGAGCCGCAGCAGGTGCGCAACGGCGAGCACGGCCGCGTGATTTCGTACGGCACTTCGAGTTACGGTTACGATGTGCGCTGCGCCGACGAGTTTAAGATATTCACCAATATCAATTCGGCGACGGTCGATCCGAAAAATTTCGACGAAAAAAGTTTTGTCGATATCAAAGCCGATTACTGCATCATTCCACCGAACAGTTTCGCCTTGGCGCGCACGGTCGAATTTTTTCGCATCCCACGCTCGGTATTAACTATTTGTCTGGGTAAGTCCACGTATGCGCGCTGCGGTATTATCGTCAATGTCACGCCGCTGGAACCGGAGTGGGAAGGGCATGTGACATTGGAGTTTTCCAACACCACGACCTTGCCGGCAAAGATTTACGCCAACGAAGGCGTCGCGCAAATGCTGTTTTTCGAATCCGATGAAGTATGTTCGACCAGCTACAAGGATCGCGGCGGAAAATACCAGGGCCAGCAGGGCGTCACCTTGCCGAAGGCTTGAGAGCGGTTCGTGTTGTTACTTGCCTCCCTATTTATAGGGGAGGTGCTGAGCGTCAGCGAAGCGGAGGGGTCGGCGAGCTGAATTAATAGCGCAGAGCTCTGCTAGTCCTCGACCCCTCTGTCGCTGCGCGACATCTCCCCTATAAATAGGGGCGACAAGCTCGTGTTATGACTTGCTCCGCCACGTAAGCCGAGAAACAAGTTCGTGTTGTGACTTGCCTCCCCTATTTATAGGGGAGGTGCTGAGCGTCAGCGAAGCGGAGGGGTCTGCGGGCTAAGTTAATTACGCAAAACTCTGCTAGTCCGCGACCCCTCTGTCGCTGCGCGACATCTCCCCTATAAATAGGGGCGACAAGCTCGCGCTATTACTTGCCGCTCCTGTGCGACTCTAGGGTTTGTCTTTGACGTCGACCCCACCGACCTTCGCCTTCACCAACTTCAGCGTAATAATATCGTCGCCCTCGTGCTGGTCCAGCCGTACCAGCAGACAATTCCAATCTACCGCCAGCCAGATCATCGTATCTTTGCCATCGCGTTTATCCGGGCGAAATTGCCGTAGATGAACGGTGTTCAAAATACCGGACGCAGTTTTTTGCGGCTCGCGGCCCACCAATTCGACACGATAAGTTTTTAACTTGCCGCGATCGACCACGGTGAAATTCTCGCCGGGAAACTGATCGGGGTTCGCGCATACATCGAGTTGCAATTGCACTTGATAGCTGAGCTTGTCGTAGACGTTCGGTTCGAGCTTCAGCGTGGCCTTGCGGCCGAGTTCGGTGACTGTGTTGTGCGGCCAATCGAAGCTGAGCGACAGGCTGCGATCCTTGCTCAGCGGATTGACGAAATCGTAGGTGAGCGAGTTGACGTGGCCGTTATCGAGCATGAAGGTCGATTTTTCCACCACGTCTACCATAAATAATTTGGCGTGATTCTCCATTTTCCAGCGGCCATCGGGCAGCGCTTCCAGTTTGCGCTCGCCGCGCGCGCTGAGCATGCCGTAACTGGTTTCATAGATGCCGGAGGACGGGCGCAGATCGACTGCTTGCAGCGTCAGCGGTAGCAGCGATAACAGCGGTAGTAGAAAAAGCTTTTTGTCCATGGCGATCAGCCTCGATAAATGTAGCCGGTGGGCGGCAGCGGTACATTGTCCAGCAGCGCGCAATTGTCGATCAATTGCAAGCGTCGCTCGGCAAACCACTGCGCCACTAAAGGATAGATGCGATGTTCGATTTGTAGAATCCGGGCGGCCAGGCTTTCTGCCGTATCGCCCGCCTCAATCGCTACGCCGGCCTGCAGGATCGCCGGTCCGCCGTCGAGTTCCTCGGTGACGTAGTGCACGGTTGCGCCGGCTTCGTTATCGCCGGCCTCGATGGCGCGACGATGCGTATTGAGTCCCGGATATTTAGGCAGCAGCGACGGATGAATGTTGATCAGTCTGCCGATGAAGGGGCGCAAAAAAATCGGTGTGAGAATGCGCATGAAGCCGGCGAGTATCACCAGGTCGGGTCGATACGACTCGACGCGCTGACGCAGTTCGCGATCGAAATCCTCGCGGCTGGCAAACAATTTATGATCGATGACTTCAGTGGCGATGCCAGCGGCTTGCGCACGCTGCAAGCCGAGCGCGGCAGGGCGGTTGCTGATCACGCAGGCGATGCTCGCCGTCAGCTCCGCCGCTTTTATACTATCGATGAATGCCTGGAGATTGGAGCCGCTGCCGGAAATCAGAATCACCAGGCGGCACGCTTCAGCCATGAGCGAGGTGACTCAGTTGTACTTGTTCTTCGTCGTGCGCGCGCGTTTCGATACGGCCGATGACGAATGGCGCCTCGCCCGCGGCGCGCAGCGTTTGCAATACGCTTTGTTGCTGGTCCGCGCCGACGCAGATCACCATG
>DATIED010000210.1:0-4492 GCA_035455965.1 Spongiibacteraceae bacterium | reverse complement strand
CTGCACTGACATTGCGAATCGCCATGGCCTGAATGATCGGCATGATCGAGCGATTTAGCAGCCTGTTTGGCCTGCTGCTCGGCGCAACAGCTATGACTGCCATGCTCGGCTGTCACGACTTTGGCGGCACTCTTCTGCCCGTGCTGCATCGAACACGCCGGCATAGCGCTGAACGCCCAGCCGTACGCCGGCAGGCTGATCATCAATAACACCGCTATAACGCGCCGAAAAAGCTGCATGGAATATTTTTAAGAGCCGGATTTATTCCCAGAGATTTGTCAGTCTAGCGACCGAAACCCTCTCCGCGCAAGCGTCCATTGCAGATAACGCTACCCGCTGCTCGATGGCGTCGCATTAATGTGTTGTTAACTTGAGAGAACGGCGCGGGTTCTTTACAGTGCGCTATTAACCTGGCAGTTAACTACATCTCCCGATGTAGTTAATTTTCGCGGCTAAAGCCGCACGGATTCATCCCTGAATCCATTATTAACCCGACACAGATAACTGCCGGGTTAATAAATCGTCAATACAGAGCCTATCCGATGCTTTATACGATTATGCGTTTCGATATGCGCGGCCCCAGCTTCTCGGTGCCGCGCCCACAGTTGTATGCCAATGCGCTGGAAATGGGCGAGTACGGCGATAAACACGGCTTCAATTCCTTTTCCATTTCCGAGCATCACGGCTCCGACGATGGCTATCTGCCGTCGCCGCTGATTCTGGCCGCCGGCCTCGCCGCCCGCACCAGGCAGATGACCATCATGATGTCGGCGATGGTCATTCCGCTGCATGACCCATTGCGTCTCGCGGAAGATCTGGCGGTGCTCGATCAGTTGAGCAACGGCCGCGCGCTATTGGTGGCCGCCGGCGGCTACGTCGCCAGCGAATACGCCATGTTCGATAAAGATATGGCAAAGCGCGGCGCGCGCGTAGCAGAAATGATTCAGATTTTGCGCCAGGCGTGGACCGGCGAACCGTTCGAGTACGAAGGCCGCACCGTGCGCATCACGCCGACACCGGTGCAAAAAACCATTCCGATCTGGATGGGCGGCTCGGTACCGGCAGCGGCAAAGCGCGCCGGGCGCCTGGCGGACGGCTTCCACACTCATGTTCCCGAGCTGTACCAGATTTATTATGACGAAGCGGTCGCCTGCGGCAAAAATCCGATGCCCTACCGGCAGCCGGGCCCCGGCTTCGTGCATGTCGCGGAAGATCCCGAAGCCGAATGGGAAAAAATCGCACCGCATGCGATGCACGAAATGAATGCCTACGGCAAATGGGCAACGCAGGGGCAAACCGACAGCATCTATCGCGAAGTCAGTTCGATCGACGAATTAAAAGCGACCGGCGGTTACGCTGTTGTGACGCCGGACGAATGCATCGCACTCGGCAAACAATACGGCGCCATTCTCTTACACCCACTGATGGGCGGACTCGATCCCGAATTGAGTTGGCGTAGCCTTGAGTTGTACGTGAACAAAGTGTTGCCGGCGTTCAAGTAACTGCAAGGCAGTTAGTAGTTGGGGAAAGACTCTATGCGCTCTGATACTTCGAAGTCTTTTCCTAACTACTAAAACCCAAAACCTAAAACCTATTCGCTACAACCTGTTCTCTACGACCTGTTCTCTACGACCTAGCCAAAGGAACCCCCATGAACGATACCGAGCGCCTGCTTGCCATTGAATCGATCAAACAGACCAAAGCGCGTTATTTCCGTTTTATGGACACCAAGGATTGGGCTGCGCTACCGACAGTATTCGCAGCCGATGCGCAGATGGATATGCGCGGCGAAACCGGCGACGACAGCGGGCTGATTACCGGAGCTGAAAATATTGCGGCATTTATGCGCAGCTCGGTGGAATTTTTAATTACCGTGCATCATGGGCACACATCGGAGATCGAAATTTTATCGTCAACCAACGCACGCGGCATTTGGGCGATGGAGGATAAATTATGGAAGCCGGAAGGCTCAAAGTCGACGCTGCCCTTCGCGCATTTGCATGGTTATGGGCATTACCACGAGACTTACAGCCGTATTGATGGGCAATGGTTAATTCAATCGACTAAATTAACGCGCCTGCATTTGGAGATTTTTTAAGAGCAATCTTTCAAAAAAAGGCCATCGATTACAATGGCCTTTTACGAAAAGGCAAATATTACGATTGCTGCAATAAATTAAGAATACTGGAGAAGTCCAAGTCGGCGACGCCTTCCTTCGATTTAGCGTGAATGCCGTACAAATTATTTGCCAAGGCACCGAGCGGAATCGCAGAGTTACTGGAGCGCGCAGCGCCGACTGCCAAGCCCAAGTCCTTCTGCATCAACTTCACCATAAAGCCGCCTTGATAGTCGCGACTGGCCGGTACGTTCGGCAGCACGCCCGGCACCGGATTGTATTTTTCCAACGACCAGTTGCAGCCCGAACTTTTCAGCATGATCTCGGATAAAACTTTCGGATCGAGGCCGTTGTTGATGCCCATCTGCAATGCTTCAGCGGTGCCGATCATATGAATCGCCAGCAGCATGTTGTTGCAGATCTTGGCAACTGAACCCGCGCCGTAATCGCCGGCGTGAAAAATATTCGCACCCATTTTCGATAACACGGTTTTCGCGCGCTCAAAATCCTCGATCGGGCCGCCGCACATAAACGCCAGCGTACCAGCCGCCGCTGCCGCGACGCCGCCGGATACCGGCGCGTCGACAAAGCGCAGGCCGCGCTTATTGGCTTCAGCAGCGAGGCGGCGCGAATTCTCCGGCGCCACCGTCGAGCAATCGATTACCAATGCTGTTTTTGAAATTTTGTCGAACAACGTATCCTTGTCGATCATCAACGATTCTACAATCGGCCCGGACGGCAACATCGTAATAATAAAATCCGCGCCCTGCACCGCTTCGCTCGGCGTAGCGGGAATTGCACAACCGACTTCTTTAGCGTGATTGCGCGCGGCTTCGACCAGATCGAAGGCATTGACGCGAAAACCGGCCTTAACCAGATTGCCGGCCATCGGGCCGCCCATATTGCCGAGACCGATAAATGCGATTGTTTGCGACATTGTTATATCCTCACGATTCAGAACTGCAATTATTTGCCTGCCACTTCGAATTAATTTCCCGCCCGCTTACGCGAGTCGCCCCCTTCTTTCAAGGGGGCTAACAATTCTACAAATCGCTCAGTGGATTGCTTGCATTGCCCCACGGTGCCGCAAAATGCGCGGCAATGAATTCTTCTTTCACATCAGCTAACGTCGGCGGCACAAATTTCGGCTGATTATCCTTGTCGATCAACAGCGCGCGCACGCCTTCGCGGAAATTGTCGTGGCGCATACAGTTAATCGACAGAATCAATTCGAGCTGAAACGCTTCGCGCAGCGATAAGTTTTTGCCGCGCTTGAATTGTTGATCGACCAGATGAATGGTTGTTGGGCAGCCACTGGCGAGCGTCTTCACCGCCTTCTGTAGCCACTTATCCTCGCCGCTCCAAGCCAGAATATTGGCGACAATGGCATCGATATCATCGCCATCGCAGAGCTGCCCGATTAAATCGAAATGCGTGCGCACCGGACTGGCCGACAGTTGCGGCAGGTTATCGCGCTCGATTTCACGCAAGACATGGCTGACTTGGCCGGCATGTTTTGCGATCGACGAATGCCACTGCGTTGCAGCCAATGCATCGATAACGGCGGAATATTTTTCGTGCGCGATAAAGCGATCGGCAAGGCCGATAAATAATGCATCGGCCGCATTGACCGAGGCACCGGTTAAAGCCAGGAACAAACCGGTTTTGCCCGGCGTGCGATTCAAAAACCAGGTGCCGCCGACATCGGGATACAAACCTATTGTCACTTCCGGCATCGCGATGCGGCTCGACTCGGTGACGATGCGATGGCTGGCGCCGCTCATCAGACCGAGACCGCCGCCCATGACGATGCCATTGCCCCATACGATCAACGGTTTCTGGTAGACATGGATTTGATAATCGAGGCGATACTCGCGCTCAAAAAAAGTTGCTGCGGCTTCATCCTGCGCACATGCGGATTGATACAGTTGCACTACATCGCCGCCGGCGCAAAATGCCTTGGCGCCTGCACCGCGCAATATTACGCAGGCAATCGATGCATCGTTTTCCCACTGCGCTAACTGCGGATTTAATAAATCGACCATCGCCAGCGACAATGAATTCAACGATTTTTCGGCGTTGAGCGTCGCGACGGCAATTTTTTTGCCGTTGGCGGAGGGAATGGTTTCGAATAAAACAACTGAATCAGACACGATGGCCTCTATTTATACGTAGGGCGCAATAAGCGAAGCGCACTTGTGCCCTCTGGGTATTGCGTCGTATGGTTTCCGTGCCGTAGCCGTGGCGCAATGCGCTTCGCTTATTGCGCCCTACGATCACTACAACAGCGGTGCAAGAAACACTATCAGCGATTCTTCCACTCGGGTTTGCGCTTCTCGACAAACGCGCCGACACCTTCTTTCTGATCTTCGCTGT
>DATIED010000209.1:0-8151 GCA_035455965.1 Spongiibacteraceae bacterium | reverse complement strand
GCCCCTGTCAATCAAGCGCCGGTAGCTAATGTCGCTGCAGCGCAAACAGTGGCTGCGGGTGCTTTGGTACAGGTCGATGGTTTGGCTAGCAGCGATCCCGAGGGCGCGCCGCTCAACTATCAATGGCGTCAGGTGGGCGGTCCCACGGTTGCCTTGTCCTCTAATACCGAAGCAGCACCATTGTTTGTTGCGCCCTCCGGACTCATGCAAAACACGGTATTGAGTTTTGAGCTGGTGGTGAATGACGGCCAACTGAATAGCCTGCCGGCGATTACCAACGTTACCGTGGCGGCTTCGGCTGGGATCAATATTGCGCCGCAGGCAACGGTGCTGGCTTCCAGCCAGAACTCAGCCGATGGGCAGCTGGCGACCAAAGCAGTGGATGGCGTTATTTCCGGGTACCCTGGCGACTACACGCGCGAGTGGGCAACTCAAGGGCAGCGCACTGATGCCTGGATCGAGTTGCGTTGGACGGTGCCGATGATTGTCAGTCGAGTCGTTTTGTACGATCGTCCAAATGCCAACGATCAAATAACGGGTGCGACGCTCACCTTTAGCGATGGAACGAGCATTACCGTGCTGGCTTTGAATAACAACGGCACGGCCACGATCGTGAACTTATCGCCGAAGACGGCGACCAGCATCCGGCTAACTACGACATCGGTAAGCGCGGCAACACAAAATGTCGGCTTATCCGAGTTTGAAGTATTCGGTTCGGTTGCTCCCTGAATTCAGCAGGCGCGATGTATAGCACCAATACACGCGCCAATTGCTTATCGCCCGGCTACAATCGTTGTCTGTTAGTCTTCTATCTTACAGCTCCAGCCAATTTTGGATGAGCAGTTTCATAGCGAGAGCATTTATGCAGGGCGTTGTAGGGCACAGTTATGAGTAATCGGGAGTTTCAAGCGGGCTCGCAGAATTGTGCGCACGCTTCTCTGGATATCTCCCTTATCGTCTGTACGCGCAATCGCGCGGCGTATTTGCCCCCCCATCTGCAGTCTTTGGCGGAGCTCATTACCGACTTCGCTACATGCGAAATAATTATTGTCGATAATGGTTCAACCGATGCAACCCCCGAGCTATTGTCGAGCTTTGCCGCGACTTTTCCCGATTTGGTCAGGGTTATTCGGGAAGAGGCGCCAGGGCTGGCGAGGGCGAGGAATACCGGCTACAAAATTGCGCGAGGAGAGTTGGTGGCATTTACCGACGATGATTGTTACCCACAGCCCGATTTTCTTCAGCAAGTAATGCAATCGTTTAATACTTATGAGTGGGATTATTTCGGTGGCCGGGTCACTCTCTTCGATCCGCTCGATGCGCCGATTACGATAAAAACAGATGCTCAGATGTTTAAGATCCCGGCCGCCAGTCATATCGCGGCCGGTATAATACACGGCGCCAACTTCAATTTTAAAAAGTCCGTTCTGGAACGTCTGGGTGGATTTGATGTGAGATTTGGTGCCGGCGCGCCGCTGGTTTCCGGCGAGGACATGGATATTATCGCCAGGGCTTCGGCCGCTGGCTTCTTCGGCGGGTACGATCCACAGCCGACAGTTGCACATCACCATCGCAGGCGCCATAAAGAGGAAATCGACAAACTCTACTTAGGGTACGATGTAGGGCGCGGTGCTTACTACGCTAAAATGCTGCTGGTAAAAAACATGCGTAAAATTTACCTGCGGCATTGGTACTGGCGCGTTCGCTTTTTTTTCTTGCAACGACGATTTGGGCAAATATATAACGAAGCATCCGGCGCTGCGCGATTTCTATTTTCTGAACTTTTTATGCGCTGCGGGGCCAGATCCAAATAAAAGGCGACGATCGAAATTTTTATGCGTTTGCCGGCGTTGGCGCAACCGATACTGGCAGTTAAATCCAAAGTTTTTTTTGCCTCACCTCTTGAGCCGGAAACCTATCTTTGTGCGTATTTTGTTCATCAACGGCCAGCCTTACCTACCCCAAGAGGTCGGCGGTGTCGAAACATCCACATTAGATATGAGTCTCGCCCTGCGTGATTTAGGGCATCGGGTTGCCGTTATGGCGGGGCTTAAATCGGGCGATTGGGTCTGGTTATCGAACCGTATCAAGGGCATCCTCACCGGTTCGTTATTTCCTGCGGGCTCGTATCGGGGGTTACCTGTTTATCGCGGATGGTATCCACTAAAGGGTTTTCCGGAAGTGATCGCGAAGGAAAGACCGGATGCCCTGGTGATTCAAAGTGTTCGCGCAGATGCTTATGATATTGCGCTTCTGAGCGTTCAGAAAAAAATTAAGACGTTCTTCTATGTGCACGACGTAAGTACCGTGGAGAGAATGTGCGCGCTTCCGGTGATCCCCGAAGTGAAATTTATAGCGAACTCTCCTTTTACCGCCGACTTAATGCAGCGCTCGCTGGGTTTATCCTGCGATGTTATTCCGCCGCTCATGAGGCCCGGACCGGCAGCCGTTGATACGCCGGGCAAAATGGTAACCATGATAAATCCGCGTGGGGTTAAGGGTGGCGCAATCGCGATCGAAGTTGCGGCGCGATGTGCCGATATTCCCTTCTTGTTCGTGGAAGCCTGGAGCGGCAATGATACGGAGGTGCAACTTTTAAAACAAAAAGCGACAGCACTGAAGAATGTCACCTGGCTGTCGGTGCAAACGGATATGCGTTCAATTTACGCAATGACCAAGCTGCTGCTGGTACCGAGCCAGTGCAGGGAGACGTGGGGGCGTGTTGTCTCCGAGGCTCATTGCTTTGGAATTCCAGCGATCGCCAGCCGCATCGGCGCGCTGCCGGATACGGTGGGGCCGGGTGGCGTGCTGGTCGAGCCCGAGGCCGATGCGGCAGTGTGGACCGAGGCCGTAAGATCGCTTTGGGATGTCCCCGGCGTCTATGCCGAATATGCGGCGGCGGCCCGACTTTTTTCGCAGCGGGAAGAAATCGATCCCGCGCAGCTTGCTTTAAAGTTTATCCGGCTTCTGCAGAATTAATGCGTCGTTGTGCCGTTAAAGTCAGGCCGCCTGGCGTTTCGTCGCGATCTGCAGTGAAATCGGGAAAAAGTACAGCAGCAACAGCGGATCCAGTTTTATTATGGCCGCAATATGGTGCCAATTTAAACCGCTTAAGCGCTTTATCCTGTGCAGCATTTCGGAGGCGAATGCCCGCCGCACGCCGTTCTTAATGTTTCTGAGCGATTCGAGCTGCGTCGCTGTCGTATTGTCCGCGCGCGACAATGTGTTGATAAAGCGTAATTGATCAATAATTTTCGGAAACGAGTTTGCACTACCTAAGCCACCCGATCTCCAGATACTGACACCGCGCCCGTAATTGCACTCAACATCTGTGGAAAATACGATGCTTCGCGCCTCTCTCACGAGATCCATCCAAAACAGATGGTCTTCAAAGGCATTTCGGTAAGTGGGATTAAAGCGGGCTTTATCTAATAAACGCCAGCGGTAGACTACCGTCGATGTTTCGATAATGTTGGCGCGAATAATTTGGTCGCGCATATCGCCGATATATTCGTAGCAATTCGATCCCTTTTCAGTGTGACGATGTTGCGAAAGGTCGAGCAGTCGTCGCTCGGAAAACGCATCGATTGCGCTGTCGGGTTCGCAATGGTTGGAAAAATACAAGTCAGCATTGTCATCCAGCGCGTCGATGGCGTTACGCAGATGGTTGGGCGTCCATTGATCGTCGGAATCCAAAAATGCTACATATTGTGAGTCGGTGACATGTTGTAAGCCCAAATTCCGCGCCGCGCCGGGGCCGGCATTTTTTTGATTAAGTATTTGTACGCGAACCGTAGCGGGTAAGTTGGCGGGAATTTCGCTGGCAGGGTCGATCGGAGATGCATCGTTTGCTACCAGGACGGTAATTGAGCCGGCAAAATTTTGCCGGCAAATCGATTCGATGGCTTGGGTTAGTAAACCGCTCTTTCTTTGGAAGAATGGAATTATTACCGAGACGTTGACCAAAAAAATGCTCCAGTATGCGCTATCCGTAGATTATGCCGCTGCTAATAGGAACTGACGTTGAGTTCGGAGTTGTATGCACCGGGGGTGGTTAGAGCCATTGCCTGGAATTTTTTATTGTGAGCGCTGAGCTGCTCGAAACTGCCGATGTCCTGGATGGCGCCATCCTCCAGGAATACTATCTGGTCTGCGTTCCTGATCGTCGATAGGCGATGAGCAATCATGATAATGGTTTTGGTTGCTTTAAGGCCTGTGATTGTCTTGATGATTTCCTGTTCGGTGAGGTTGTCCAGTGCGCTCGTCGCCTCATCCAGTATCAGGATGTCGGCATTGTGATAGAGCGCGCGCGCTATACCGATACGTTGTTTCTGGCCGCCGCTCAGTAGTGCGCCGCGCTCGCCGACCACAAAAGAGTATTGCCCCGGTAAACTTTCCACCAGTTGATCGATATTGGCCATTCGGGCTGCGGCCTTGACCCGCTGCATATCGATTGTTTTTTCGATGGTGCCGAAAGTGATATTAGCTGTAATGGTATCGTCCAGCAGGAAGATGTTTTGCGGCACGTAGCCCAAATGTTTTTGCCAGGCGCGGGCATTCGTGCGCGTTATGCTGGTATCCCCGACCCGCATCGTACCGGTGGTGGGTGGTAAAAATCCCAGTAGCAAGTCTGCGAGAGTGCTTTTGCCTGCGCCGGATGATCCTACGAAAGCAATCAGCGAATTTTTCTTGATGGTGAGATTTATATGTTTGAGCGCGACGCTTTCCGCTTCAGGATAGCCGTAACAGACATCGGTTAATTGAATGTCGCCGTCGATCGACATCGACGAGTTATCCATGTTCGAATCGAAATTACCGGTGGCGCGGCCCTCCATTACAGCGGGATACAGCTCGGTGAGGACGTTGCAGTTGGCTTTAATTTGCGCGGCGGATTTAAATATAATTTGCGCTGCCGGTAGTAATTTATATCCCGCCATCGCGTATAAACTTAAAATAGAGATGACGTGTGCGGGATCGCTATGATTTGACAGCAGAGATAGGGCGAGTCCCAGCAGAGCGCAAAACGCCAGTGTTTCAATGGCGAATTTTGGGAAGTCGCCCAGCAGACCAATCACCGCGTTTGAATGCGTATTGGCGGCATTAACCTCGTGCACCCTTTTCTCGTATATTGCTTCCGTTGCCAGTAGCTTCACCTCCTTGATGCCACCTAGACTTTCGGCGAGTAATTTGTATTTTTTCTCGTTGGTTTCAAAGATTTTTTCGCCGTGATAAAACAGCCGTTGCTTGGCCAGGCGAAAGACGCCGAGATAGCTGCCGCCGACGATTATGATCGCCGTGACGGCTAATGCCGGGTCGATGTAGATTAAGCCGGCGGCGATTATTATGACGATAAAAAATTGGCTGATAAGGTTTAACAGGGGGGAAATGACCATATAGGTGAAGCGGGGTGCCTCCTGCGTAATCATCGACATCATTTTCGAAGAGTTATTCTTGCTGAAATATACGTAATCCTTATGCAGGTAATTTCTGTAAAGCGAGCTTTGCAGCTCGAGGCCAAGGCTGAGCGAAAACTTTACAGTGAACCAGGTGGTGATGGCGGCAATACTGTTGGAGGCAATAATGAACGCCATCACGCCCAAGGCAAAAAACATTAGAAACGAGACATCGTTAGTGAACCCGAGGTGATCGTAAATAAAAGCACTGATACTGTTTTTGTGGATGAGCTCTCTATTGGCTATCACGGCGATAAAGGGTGCCAGCGATGCAATCCCGGCAACCTGAATAAGCGCGGTAAGACCAAACAGCGCTTGTAAGAGCAAATAATTTCTCCATTGGGTTCGCGTTAACAAGGAGTGTATTTGTTTTGCAAGAGCGAGCACTATTCACCTCATATTCTGTTGTATTCCCGCGAGGCGGGCATAATTTTCGCGTCGAGTAACAATCGATACCGATGCCGGTTAATTTGCCGGTACCGATCCGGCAGTCAGGTCGGCGTACAGCCGAGCAACGGCGCGAGCATTGCTGCGCGCCGAAAATCGTTCCATTGGCGGTTGCGGATCCGCGGTGGGCGATTGGCGAATCAGCCGAAATACGGCATCGGCATAATCGTTTGCGCTATGTCCCGCCACCAGCAGCCCTTGCCGGTAATCGCGCAGCGCATCGCTGAGTCCGCCCACTGCATGCGCTACGATGCGTATCTGGAGCGCCATGCTCTCCAGTATAGTCATCGGCAGGCCTTCATGATCCGAGCACATCACTAATACATCGAGGCCAGCAATACACGGAATAATGTCTTGGCGATGGCCATGAAAAGTGACGATGGGGCCGATCCCGAGCTCGTTGGTCCGTGCGATCAGTGAATCTTTCAGCGGACCATCGCCAAAAACATGGAACTGCCACGCTTGATTTGCGTGGCGGTCGCTCAATAGCAGCGCCATCTCCAGAAAAATATCGACGCGTTTAACCGGCACCAGGCGGCCGACGATGCCGACATGGATGGCATGCGGCATCGATTCGCGGAATTCGACCACATGTTTCTGCGTGCATACGGCATCCACATCGACGCCATTTTCTATAACTACCAGATGTTTGAGCGGAAAGTTGGCGAGCAGCTTGCCCGCCAGCTCCTGCGATACAGCAATCGCCTTTTGTTGTAGATGCAAGCCGGTCCAGCAATCCAGGTAATTCAATATACGCTTATGAATTTTGCGTAGCCCTTTCGGTACATGTTCTCCCGCGCCATGTACGGTTCGCACCGATGGCACATTGCGGGATAGACGGTTCGCGATCGAGCCAAGAATATTTTCCTTGATACGATGGGTATGGATGAGGTTCGGTTGCCACGCCAGCATCAGCTTGCGCAGTTCGAGCAAAATACCCCATGCATTCAAGGTGTTTTCTGGAACGATATACACTTCTATACCGCGCGCACGCAGGCGCCGAGCTAATTCTCCTTCATTGAGGAGTATCGCCGCCACTTGCATGTCTTCGTTGTCCCGCAGGGCGCACAACAGTGTGTAGGCTTGCACTTCGGCGCCGGCCCAAAGATCGCCCGAGGCGATATGCAAAATTTTCAGCGGCGGTCGTGGGCGCGACAAAGTTTGGCTCAGCAATTAGACTATTGGCGCTAATATTAGCTTGCTCCGGCATATTCGGGTAATGGGATTACAGGAAATCATGCTTCAACTTTTATTTTGGTTGTTTTTATTGCTGGCTATTTATAGCTACTTTCTTTATCCGCTGCTATTAGCCGTTTTGACCCGGAGGCGAGGCGATGATACAGCGCTGACCGGTGTTCGAGCCGAGCCGTCGTTGACACTGATTGTTACTGCATACAACGAGCAGTTGCGCATTCGCGAAAAAATCGACAATACGCTCGCCATCGATTTTCCAGGGTTGGAGATTATTGTGGCCTCCGATTGCTCCACTGACGAAACCGAGCAGATCGTTGCCGAATATGCCGCGCGCGGCGTCAAATTGGTGCGCGCCGACGGCCGCTTCGGCAAGGAGAACGCGCAGCGCTGTGCCATTCGGGCGAGCAGTGGCGATGTGCTGGTATTTTCCGATGTGGCGACGCAGATTCCAGTCGATGCGCTGCGGAAATTGGCGGCCCATTTTAACGACCCAAAAGTTGGCGCCGTTTCCAGCGAGGATCGCTTTATCAGCGCCGAGGGCGGCATCGCCGGCGAGGGCGCGTATGTCAAATATGAAATGTGGCTGCGTCGCATGGAGTCCGAACTGGCCGGGCTGGTAGGGCTGAGCGGTTCTTTTTTTGCGGCGAGGAAAGCCGTATGCAGCGAGTGGGATATTCATTCGCCGAGCGATTTTAATACCGCATTGAATTGCGCGCGCGGCGGTTTTCGCGCGATTACTGCCCCCGACGTGCTGGGCTTCTACAAGGATTTGAAAGAGCCTGGCAAGGAGTACGCGCGCAAAGTGCGTACGGTATTGCGCGGCATCACGGCAATAGCGCGCCACACCGATGTATTGAGTCCGCAGCGTTTTGGTTTATTCGCCTGGCAGGTTTGGAGTCATAAGGTCATGCGCTGGCTGGTGCCGTGGTTTTTATTGTGTCTGTTACTGGTCAATTGGTTGTTGATCGGCACGAGCTGGTTTTACACATTGAGCTTGCTGGCGCAATTGGCATTTTACGGCGTCGCGGTGGCGGCACACTATCGGGATGATGTTAAG
>DATIED010000208.1:0-2914 GCA_035455965.1 Spongiibacteraceae bacterium | reverse complement strand
GTCGCCGACCGCAAATCTATCGCGCAGTTTTTCTGCGGCGCGCAGCACCGATCAAACCCACCAAGCCAGAGCCGAACAGCCATGCCGGCGCGGGAATAGGTACCGATGAAATAGGGACTTCCGACGCGAACAAGGGACCGGACGGGGTCGTAATCAACCAGTTATATTTCATATTGATGGCGGTGAGACCGGAGCCCGACGTATCAATGCCAGTCACCGAGCCGGTAAATTGACCGCCGGGCTCGGTGAACACAAAATTCAAAGCCAAGCCCTCCCACGCCTGAGTTGCCTGAACCAAAATCGAGCAGACCTTGCCAGCAGAGGAGGTTGCACCATTGGAACACGCGGACGAAGTTTGTGTGTATACCGATGCGTCGCCGGCGTTAACGATGCCGAGCGGCTTGACGTAGGTAAAGGTATTGGTGGCTACATCGTAAGTGCCAACGCCGGAAAACGATTGAGTAGCACCTGCAAACGTTTGACGTCCGTCAACGGTCAATGCACCGGTCACGTTGGTTTGAACTTTATAATCGCCCAACTGAATGTTACCAGTGAAGGCTACGTGATTCAGATCGGTGAAATCGAATGTCCAATCGCTTTGCCGCATAAGCTGCATCGCACCCTGTAGATCCGTATTGGATTTATTGCTCGCGGTGCCGGCGGAGTTGCTGACGTAATATCTTGTTACGCTCGTGAACGCCTGCACATCGACACTACTCATGCTGTCGTAGGAGCGATCGAGGGTGCCCGATGTGGCTAGCGTGCTGTATGAGGCTGCAAACGCTGGGGATGCTATGGCGGCGGAAACGGCTGCGACTAAAGTTATTTTTTTCATGATTGATATCCTTTATCCATTTTGATCGTGAAGTACTTTTGTTATTTTTTGGGGTATCCGACCAAACCGCCGTTCGCAATGGGCAGCCTTACGGCTCTATTGAAACTCGGTGTCTACCCTGACAGACTTGGACGAGTGTACATTAATTGTGCGCAAGGAAAAACCCGTTAAAACCCCCTCTTCGAGATAACCGGAAGCCCCATGATCGATCTGTACGGTATGACCAGCCCCAATGTCCGCAAGATATTTATCGCCCTGGAGGAGCTGGATTTACCCTACGAATTCCATCACGTGCGCGTGCTGCAAGGCGATCAGTTCAAGGCGGAGTTCATGCGCTTGAACCCGAATAGCAAGGTGCCGGTGATCGTCGATCGCGAGGGTCCGGGCGGCGCGCCGTATACCGTGTTTGAATCGGGCGCGATTCTGCTCTATCTCGCCGATAAGACCGGCCGCCTGTTGCCGGCCGAAATGGCCGCTAAACACACTGCGCTACAGTGGCTGATGATTCAGATGGCCAATGTCGGTCCTATGCTCGGCCAGCTCAATCATTTTCGAATGTACGCACCGCCCGGCAACGAGTATTCGCTGAAGCGTTACGAAACCGAGGCGCTGCGTTTGTACGATATGTTGGATCGACGCCTGGCGGATTCCGAATATCTCGCCGGCAACGAGTATTCGGTCGCCGATATCGCTACCTTCCCGTGGGGGCTGTACCATGAAAACCACGGTTTCGATTGGGCTACGCACCCACATTTAAAACGCTGGTGCGATGCCATCGGGGCGCGGCCGGCGGTGATACGTGCGCTGGCGAAAGTCACTGCGATAGAACCTGCTGATGCCAAGACGATGGAGGGTGCAACGGAGGAAAGTCTCGATCGCTTTTTTAATCGCGGCTGGATGCGGGATAAAAAATAGCGCGATGGCACTAAATCAAACCTTTATAAATTTTTAGGGAATAGAATCGGTGCCAAGAGCGGGGTGAGGGGATATCTTTTGCGGGACGCTGCGGCAAGCATTCAAGTCGCCACCGTGCTATCGGCCTGGAAGAACTTGTCGCCTTCACGGATTTAACACGCTCGCAGCTTCGAAGAGAACCACTTCATGTCCCGCAAAAGACACCCCCTCACCCCGCCACCAAGTTCACTCGAAGCGTCAAGCTCGGTGGCTCAAAGAAGTTAGTAAACATAACAAACCAAATATTGATCAAGTAAGAGCGAGATATAACATGTCAACAAAACAACAATTGCTAACTGAAGTAGCACACCGACACGCTGCGGCCGAAGCGGCAGCGGATATCGAAGGCACTATGAATACGCTGGAGGGCGAACCGGTTTATGAATTGTATCCGGTCGGTTTGCAATTGCGCGGCATGGCGCGCGTGCGACGCTACTATGAATATTTTTTTGCGCAGACGCTACCGAACACGCTGGGCTATGAACTGCGCAACGCCTGGGTCAACGATATAGGCCTGCTTGAAGAATACGATATCGATTGCGGTATCGATGGCAGCAAGCAAACTTTTCGCGTGCTCAGTATTTTAAAATTCGGCGAACAGGCGTTATCGGGCGAGCGCCTGTATGCCGACGAAAAATTTTTTCGCTTCCTGTTCGGTCCGCTGTGGTCAGAGCTGGAACCACTGTAGTTAACGCTTTCAAACAACACACTCTCTTGCACAGAGCCATATACTCAACCGCACCCTGCTTATCACGGCGCCTTATTTTGGTATTAGAGCCGCGCCGTTAGATTTTCAGCATGTTGAAAAATTTTTGTTCCCTTAAAAAATAGACGATACTAGCGCCATCCCAATCGACCCGCAAAACGGCTGTGTAGACCGCCGTCATCGATTCGCGGTCGTTCTGGCCGCAACCATTTAGGAGACCGCATGACCCAACTCGCCAATCAATCATCGCCCGTAATCGGCAGCCAGCGCAGCAAGGCCGTGGTCTGCCGCGGCGTGAATCAACCGGTAGCGGTCGAGGAGATCGAGGTCGAGGCGCCGCAACACGGCGAGGTGATGGTGAAAATGTTCGCTTGCGGCATCTGTCACAGCGATCTGAATCTGATCGACGGCAGCATTCC
>DATIED010000207.1:0-2363 GCA_035455965.1 Spongiibacteraceae bacterium | reverse complement strand
TGGCATACCTATCCGATGGCACATTCCGTGTGTCTGCCGGAGATTGCCGCGGTCGGCGACTGGTTGCGAGCGCGTTTGGCGATGGGCTGATACCAATCGAACTGCGACAAATAAGTCTGGGACCAATATGTCCGGGACAAGAGTGAGACAGAATATCTGGAACACAATGCGGCGATCGTCACGCTCGCTGAATTAAAATGGACAAGCAGGAGCAGCGCGATGACTTTCGATTTTAAAAATGCGACGCGTGCGGAGTTACGCAGCGAATACGATCGCATCGGCAAGGAAATGGGCGACTTCCAGTTTTTTACCAAGCGCGAGTTGTTTCATCTGCCCAAAATACTGGCTGATACCGAGCAGGTTTTAGCTTTCACATCGGGCTTGATGGATAACAATACCTGGCTGATCGCGCTGACTGACCGGCGCATTATTTTTCTCGATAAGGGCATGATCTACGGCCTCAAACAAGCCGCTATCGATCTCGATAAAATCAATGCGATCAGCGGCGAAACGGCCATCCTGTTCGGCACTATAAAAATCGAGGACGGCGCCCGCGAGCGGGTAATCGCCAATGTCTGGAAAAAAACCGTGGTGCCGTTTACCAATCGAGTACGCGATGCGATAGAGGCGCGCCGGCGCTCGCGGCAGGCTCCCGCAGCGATTCCAACCGGCGACGATCGTATTTCCCGGCTCGAGCGACTCGCCGCGCTGCGGGACAAAGGCGTTCTCACCGAAGCGGAGTTCGAGGAGCAGAAAAACGCTATCTTGAATAGCTAAGTGCGGCGTGCGCTCAGCGGACTAAGTTCAGTAGCCCAGGCTCAGCAATAGATCCGCGCGGCCCAGGTGGTCAAACCGGCGACCACGCCGCCGAATAAATCGCCGGTGATTATCTCGGCGTCCGGGTAGCGGGCGCGCACAAAGTTGTACACCAGCGGCGATTTGGCGGTGCCGCCGGTCACGTAAATGGCATCCGGGGCAATGCCCGCCTGCCCCACCGCTTCATCCATCAATGCGCAAAAATGCTGCAGTGTTTTTTCGATTGCCGTGGCAAGATCGGCTCTCGATATCGGCAGCTCGAGATCGGCCTCGACGTACGGCAGTGCGATAAGCGTTTGCTCGTGCTCCGAGAGTTGTATTTTCGCCAACTCCGCGCTGCGATTTAAGCGGTAGGTTAATTTTTCCGTTTGCAGCGTCAGCAGGCGCGTTAATTTATCCGGCTCGATGCTATCTCTGAGCAGCTGCTGAATCGAGCGCAGCGTATTGCCACTGGCGAAATCGCGTTGGTAGTTAACATCGTTAATAGCGGCAGCTTGAAAGAATAATGCGCTCGGTACCGGCAGGCCGGATTTCAGGTGGGTGCCTTTGCCGAACGCCGGAAAGATATTGTGCAACGCCAGTTGCATATCCAGGTCCATCCCGCCGACGCGCACGCCCGAAATACCGAGGATATCGCCGCTGCGATCGAAGCGATCGCGATGGTTCGGTCCAACTTTGATCAGGGCACAGTCCGTCGTGCCGCCGCCGACATCGAGCACCAGTAGATTGATATCGCGGGTTAATTGTCGCTCGTAATCCAGCGCGGCCGCCACCGGCTCGTAGAGAAACTCGATATCGTTAAAGCCGGCGGCGCGCGCGGCCAGCTCGAGCAGCGTCAGTGCCTGCCGATTGCCCGCCTCGCCCTGCAGGCCGTTGAAATTAACCGGGCGGCCGATCACGATTTTATCGATCGATGTCTGCAGTTGGCGCTCGCCGATGGTTTTGATGTTATTGAGCATGCGCCGGGTGATTTCGGTGAATATATCCAGGCGGTTTTTTTCCAGCCTGGAGCCGAAAAAAGGTTTAGGCGATTTGGTGAAAAAACCGAGTAGTGGATCCTCGATATGCTTTTCCAGCGCTTGTTCGCCGAAATAAACTTCCTGCGCGCCGCGCAAGGCTCGATCCAGGGTTTGTTCTGTTAAGCGCGAGGTCTCCGCGAGATGTAATTCGCGTAATAATTTCGCGCGTACCAGTGCGGTTAGTTTTTCGTCGGTGCTTGAGTCATCGGCAGTGCCCTGCTCGCGGCGGATGGCCGCCACTCTGCGCTGTATTTCGCTTTCGTTGGGTGTAAGAACATCGACGGTTTGTTTCGGCGTATACATGCAGGAGGGAATAAAATTATTGTCGCCCTCAAGCTTGATTGGTTTGGGGGCGCCGGCCTCCCACACGCCGAGCAAACTGTTGGTGGTGCCGAAATCGAGCCCCGCATAAACCGCCGTCATGGTAATTACTCTACCCTTTTCTGTTGCCGCAGCGATGGCCTATCGTTGCGGGGTGGCGATTGTATGTCACAACATGGACGGCAGAAAGTATTTGCAGGCGTAGAA
>DATIED010000206.1:0-6820 GCA_035455965.1 Spongiibacteraceae bacterium | reverse complement strand
ACTATCGCGGCCTGCGGCGCGAGGACGACTACCGGCAGGTCGATGCCGATCGACAGCTCTGTGCAACCGTCGCCGATGGGGCGTATCGCGAAGAAGTGATAGCATATCGAGTCTATTATCGTTATCACGGCCATGATTTAGTGCACGAAATGGCTTACGATCCAGGTCCATTGCTGAAAGTACATGCCAATATCGAAACGGATGATTAATTTGCCATGTCGATGCGCCGCTCATTATTAATCGCTGCTTGCGCTGCGCTGCTGCCGGCGCTCGCGAGCCTTGCGCACGGTGATCCGCGTCGAGATCGCGACGACCACCCGCAACGCCCCGTGCGCGAAGCGATCGGCGAGGTTGAGCAACATTATCGTGGGCATGTGGTGAACGTCCAATCGCTGCGCCGCAATGATGCCAATGCCAGCGACGAGGATATGTACCGCATGCGAGTACTGCAACGCGACGGCCGCGTAAAAACGGTGACAGTGCCGGCTAACAAGCAGCACCGTTAATCATCCAAAAAATTTCCAGCTTAAATACCTGTACCCGCGCATCTCAACCGGGATGCGATAGAACCCATAAAACGGCAGAACTCACTAAGCGAAAGCACTTACATGCGATTATTACTGGTCGAAGACGAAGCCCCGCTACGTACACAGTTGGCTCAACAATTGGAACAACACGGTTACGCGGTCGATTGCGCCGGCGACGGCCGCGAAGCGCTCTATCAAGTACGCGAATTCGATTACGATTTGGCGGTCATCGATCTTGGCCTGCCAGTCATCGACGGCCTCAGCGTGATTCGCAGCATTCGCGAACAACAAAAGCGCTTTCCGATTTTAGTGCTGACAGCACGCGGTCGCTGGCAGGATAAAGTCGAAGGCCTCGAGGCGGGCGGCGACGATTACGTCGCCAAACCTTTCCATATCGAAGAAGTGCTGGCGCGACTCAACGCGCTCCTGCGTCGCAGCGGCGGTTTCGCCAGCCCGCTGCTGGAGTTTGGCCGGCTGGCCATCGATACGGCGAAGCAGGAAGTGCGCGTCGATGCCCAGGCGGTCGAATTTACTGCGTTCGAATACAAGGCGCTGCTGTATCTCGTGCATCATCACGGCCAGGTGGTTTCCAAAACGGAGTTGACCGAGCATTTATACGATCAGGATTTCGATCGCGACAGCAACGTCATCGAAGTGTTTATCGGCCGGCTGCGCAAGAAGTTAGATCCCGATCAAACGTTGAAGCCGATCAGCACCATTCGCGGGCGCGGTTATCGGTTCGAGCTGGCGAGTGCCGCGGATGTTTAATCGCTGGACGTTACGCATACCGCGTAATCTGCAGCAAATCTCCGCACCCAATTCCATCGCGCGTCGGCTGTTAATGGCGAGCCTGGTGATACTACCGCTCTATCTCGCCGCCACCGGCTGGTTCTTTGCACGCTCGTTCGAAGCGAGCCAGTTAAGCTCCGCACACGATCGGTTGCGCGTGCAGTTTTACGCGCTGCTCGGCGCCGTCGAGTTCGACGCCGAAGGCATTAAAGTAGGCACGCATATCGGCGATCCGCGGCTGCGCCAATTGAGCTCGGGACTTTATGCCGTCGTGCAACACCCGCAGGGCGAACTGCTGTGGCAATCGCCATCGAGCGTGGGCCTCGATCTCAATCAACAATTGCTGGCGACCGACAATCCACCACATATCGGCGTCGAGCGCTTCGATACGCTTACCGATACAACTCCGCTGGCACGCTTTCAATACCAAACCGTGTGGGAGACCGACGACGGCGAAGATATGCCGTTAGTCTTTACCATTCTGGAAGATCAAACGGCACAGCGCAGCGAATTGCGCGCATTTCTGCGCGAACTGTGGTTCGGGCTGGGCAGCGCCGCACTGTTGCTGACATTAGCCCAGGCGATTATTTTGCGTTGGGGCTTACAGCCGCTGAGGCAGTTGGCGCACGATCTCACCGATCTCGAACAGGGTCATCGCGCCGCACTGCCCGAACATTATCCGGAAGAGCTGCAAGTGCTGGCCACCAATTTGAATCAACTATTGCAGCGCGAACAACAACAGCGCGAGCGCTACCGCAATACATTGGGCGATCTTGCACACAGCTTAAAAACGCCACTTGCGGTATTGCGACAGGCTGCATCGAATGCCATACCCGATAGCGCACTGCTCGAAGAGCAAGTGCAGCGCATGGATCAACTGGTCAGTTATCAATTGCAGCGCGCGGTATTAAGCAGCCCGCACAATTTGCAGCAGCGACTATTACTGAAACCATTGATCAGCAAATTAACAGGCACTTTCGCGAAAGTGTATTTTGAAAAAAGCCCACGCTTCGCGATTGCCATCGCCGACGATTGCGAATGCCGCGGCGACGAAGCCGACTTGCTCGAATTATTGGGCAATCTGCTCGACAATGCCTGCAAGGCCTGCAAGCGCTCGATCAGCATCGCCGCAAATAACAGTGAACGCTGGCTGCTGATTACAATCGAAGATGATGGGCCCGGCATCGCGGAGGATCGGCGCGCCGCTATCTTGCAACGCGGGCAACGCGCCGATAGCTATGCGCCGGGGCAAGGTATCGGCCTCGCGGTTGCAGTCGATATTCTCGACAGCTACGGTGCCGAACTCGATATCGGCCAAAGTACGCTCGGCGGCGCGCGCTTCAGCATTCGCTGGCCGGCCCGCTAATTACCGGCACAAATTCAATCGATTTTTTTGTACTGACTTTTCACAGCGACTTTTTATTTTTACAGTGGGGAACTAATTATGCCTAAACGCCATCGCCTGTTTACCGCAGTGAGTACCGCCGCGACATTGCTGACCACACTGCTGTTTGCAAGTGCCAGCCATGCCGAATTAAAAGGCAGCTATCAACTCAATAAGGGCAAACAAAAACTCGATTTGTATTACATCGACGATCGACATATGCGCGCCGATCTCGACCAAAAAAGCCAAATCGTCATGAAGGGCAACGAGGTGTGGGTATTGAAAAAGCAGGGCGAGCAATGGTTGGCGATGAATGCCGACCAAGTCGGCATGCTGCTGAAAGCTGCGCAGACCAAACACCCGTTACCAAACCTGGAGCCCGTCACCTTGCGTGCCACCGAGCGCAGCGAATCGGTAGCCGGCTTCCCCGGCCGTATTTACCAGGCCACCAGCGGCGAACATACCGGTGAAGTAACGCTCAGCGACAACGCTCAAGTGTTAGCACTTACCAATGGCTGGCGCAAATTAGCACTCAAGTTGAGCGAAAATCTCGGCGCAGAACAAGCCGCGCAACTTCAACAGGTTTTAAATACATTGCCAACGCAAGGTATGGGCGGCTTATTGCGCCAGGACGATCAGTTAGTATTACTGGCGGTAGACAACAAAATAAAAGCCGCCGATGCCGATTTCCCGGCCGATACCAAGGTCATCGAATTACCTAAATTTCAGTTGCCGGACTTTAACTAAGCGGCACCCACCCCCTGCGTCGACGGCTTAATTTATAGGCATAAACCGTTGCTCGCTCGCAGACTTTGTCGCGCGGCATAAGCGCGACAAATTCGCAATGTTCCTAGCAAGATCGGGTTCATCCGCTATTATTGGGTTTGATGCTCGCAGGGACCGTGCGGAAATCACGTGGCTAGCGGCCAGTTCGGAGTTTAATGCATGAATGTTTTACTGGGCCTCGCCATTTTATTTGCGAGCTGTATTGTTGGCTTTTTGTTATCGGGCGGGCACTTAGCCGCACTGTTTCAACCCTACGAATTGTTGATCCTGGTTGGCTCGGCGCTCGGCGCCATGCTGATCTCCAATCCGCTGGCGGTGACCATCGCCACTCTCAAGGGCATCGGTGGCCTGATCAAACCTTCGCCCTATAAAAAAGATTTGTATCTCGATCTGCTGGCACTGCTTTATGACGTATTCAACAAAATGCGGCGCGAAGGTATGTTGGCGGTAGAGGCCGACATCGATGACCCCAGCGTCAGCCCGCTGTTCACTAAATATCCGTCGATCGACAAGATTCACGGCTCGATCGAATTTGTCGTCGACTATCTGCGCGTGATGATGATCGGCAGTATCGCCGGCCACGAACTCGAAGCGCTGATCGATGCAGAGCTGGAGACCCATCACGTCGAAGCGGGTTTATTACCCAGCGCGCTCAGTAAAGTGGCCGATGCGCTACCCGGTTTCGGTATCGTGGCAGCGGTTATGGGTATCGTTATTACCATGGGTTCATTGGGTGGCCCACCGGCGGAGTTGGGGCACCACGTGGCGGCGGCGCTGGTCGGCACCTTCCTCGGTATTCTACTGTCGTACGGCATCTTCGGCCCGCTGTCGACCATGCTCGAACACCAGGTGCGCGAAGAATCCAAGTTTTACGAATGCATCAAAGTATCCTTGATAGCGACCTTGAACGGCGCCGCACCGCAGATCGCGGTGGAATTCGGTCGCAAAGTGCTCTTCCACTCCGTGCGTCCGACCTATGCGGAAGTCGATGAAAAAGTAAGACAGAAGTGAAGCCGAGGCTAGCCGCATGAAAACCTCGATGCAGCCGATTATCGTCAAAAAGAAAAAGGCGGGCGGCCACGGTCATCACGGCGGTTCGTGGAAAGTGGCATTCGCCGATTTCGCCACCGCGATGATGGCGTTTTTTTTATTGATGTGGTTGATGGCGGCCGCCAACGATCCACAAAAGAAAGCGATCGCCGGTTATTTCACCGATGCCGCCGGCGGCATGGTCGGTCCCGGCGGTGCCAATACCGGCGTCATTTCCTTCGACCATCCTCAATCCTCGCCCGACGAAATGAAGCCGCCACCGATTGTAAAATCCGAGCCGGGCGGCGAAAATACCCAGAGCAACGGCGAGGGCACTAACAACCCCGTACAGGTGCAACTCAGCGAACAGCAGGTGCGCGAAGAATTCGAGAAACAGGAACAAGAGAATTTAGAAAAACTGAAAGAGCAATTGGAGCAGGAATTAACCAAAAGCAATTCGGCGCTGCGCGAGCTGAAGGATCAAATCCTGATCGACTACACCGGGCTCGGCCTGCGCATTCAAATCGTCGATAAAGAACAACGCCCGATGTTCGACGTCGGCAGTCAACGCCTGCAAAGTTATTCATCGACCGTATTGGAGGCATTGGCGCCGCTGCTGGATCGCGTGCCCAACCACATTTCGATCACCGGCCACACCGATGCCACACCGTATGGCACCGGCGCCGTGTACTCCAATTGGGAACTGTCGGCCGATCGCGCCAACAGCGCGCGTCGCGCCTTGCTGACCGGCGGCTATCCCGAAGAAAAAATCGTCACCGTGCAAGGCATGGGCTCGGCAGCGCCTTATAAACCCGAAGCGCCCACCGATCCGGTAAATCGTCGCATAGCGATTATCGTGTTGAAAAAAGCCGTGGAAGAAGCGCTGCTCGGCAAGCAAGGCGTCAGCAGCGAACACGTGCTGGAAAGCGAGGGAGGGGTATTAAACCCGGAACAATCGACCGATGGCGGGCACCCGTAAAATCTTAATGGATCGGCATTTGCCGAAACATAAAATACACGGCGCCCAACAAACACAATCCGGCCCAGACAAAATCCAGGCGGAATGGCTGCTTCATATAAAATACGGCGAACGGCACGAACACCAGCAGCGTGATTACCTCCTGCAGGATTTTTAGCTGCGCCAGATTCAACTCGGTGTAGCCGATGCGATTGGCCGGCACCTGCAACAGATATTCGAACAGCGCGATCCCCCAGCTCAATAATGCGGCAATCCACCACACCTTATCGTTCAAATTGCGCAGATGCGCATACCACGCAAAAGTCATAAATATATTCGAACACACGAGCAATAAAGCGGTTTGGATAATAACCATAAAAACAATTGCCTCGCCGTTTGCAAATTAATAATGAGAACGCAGCAGTGGCCGAACACAGCTACTAATACAGCCACCAATTATCGCTACTGCTTTCAGTTACGGCAGCTTCTGTTACTGCAGCTTCAGCTACTACAACATAACTCCGCGTAAAATTTCGTAGGCCTCGCGCACCGCTAAAAATTGCGCGCCATCGCCGCCGCGATCGGGATGCGTTGCAGCGGCGAGCCGGCGATATTGCTGCTGCACCTGCGTCCAGTTCGCGTCGGCTTCGAGCTGTAGGGCGAGTAGCGCATCAGCACGCGCATCCAAGGCGTGGAAACGCTGCCAAAAACCATTCAGCAATACTGTCACGGCGGCGCTATCGGTGGCGCCGAGCTGGTTCCAGTCGAGATAATAATCGCGCAGCGCGGTACTGCCGGCGGCGCTTAGCGCGCGGCTCGAAGCCAGTTCGGCACTCGCTTCCAAGATAATTTGTAGCGGCGTTATGGTCAGCCAGATGCGCTCTTCGCACCACAACATGTCCTGCAATCGATACAGCGCATTCATCAACAGAAAATGTTTTTGAAACAGAAGTAGATCGGGTTCGCGGCTCAACGTCGAGAAATCCACGCCGAGCGCCTCCAGCTGTTTTAATAAATCGTATTCGCTGATGCCCGTCGTCGCCGCGCGCAGCAACTGCAGCACCGCCGGCAACAGCGGGTTCAACGACTGCTCGGCGGCGCTCATGGCAATTGGCCTGGCGAGCGAAACCAGCCGGCGATGCTGTAGCGGTCGACCGCTGCCGGTAAAACTTCATGCGGCAATTCGGCGCTGAGAAAAAATACCGCGCTGCCGGCACGTGGCGCGATGCGCGCGAGTTCGCGATCGCTGCTGTCCCACAGCATCAATTCGCCGCCGTGCTCCGGCTGCCAGTCGTCGCTCAAATAACAGACCGTCGATAACACGCGGCGCGGCGCGCGCGCGCCGGC
>DATIED010000205.1:0-2415 GCA_035455965.1 Spongiibacteraceae bacterium | reverse complement strand
CGTCACATTGAGATCGTGCAGCAGACCATCGCCAACGCCATAGATCCAACCATGCACTTCCAGCTGCTGACCGCGCTCCCAGGCATTTTGCACAACGATGGTATGGCAGACATTCAATACCTGCGCCTTAACGTTCAGCTCGCACAATAAATTAACCCGATCCTCAACCTTTTCTATGCGGGTAAAAAGCGGGCGCTGTGCGGCATAAATATCTTTTAACGAGCGCAGCCAATTATCGATCAGGCCATGCGGCACCGTCTCCATCGCCGCGCGCACGCCGCCGCAACCGTAATGTCCGACCACCATGATATGTTTGACCTGCAACACATCGACAGCGTACTGCAATACCGACTGACAGTTGAGATCGGAATGGATAACGATATTGGCGACGTTGCGGTGCACGAATACTTCGCCCGGCAACAGGCCGATGATTTGATTGGACGGCACGCGACTGTCGGAGCAGCCTATCCATAGATATTCGGGTTGCTGTTGCGAGGATAGCTTCGAAAAAAACTGCGGATCCTCGGTTTTGATTTTCTCCGCCCAAGTGCGGTTGTTTTCGAAAAGATGATCGAGCGCGTCCATTGGCATATACCTGAATTAAAGCGTTCCTAAAGCGAAACGTATTTTGATTGAGTGGTCGGCTATTAACCCGGCATCGAAAGATGTCGGGTTAATAGCGAACGCAGGAAGCGTTTCATGCGGCGTTAGCCGCGTAATCGAAATACATCGGAAAGAGGTATTTCGATGCCAGGTTAATAGTTTACCAATAAATCGCTATCGATCGATCAGGAGTAAATCTGATACTCGATGCGATTGCGACCGGCAGCCTTGGCACGATAAACGGCCGTATCGGCCAGCTTTACCAGGCGATCGGCGATGCCGGCGACATCCGCCATCGGCTGCGTCCAGCAGGTGACGCCCAGCGACAACGATAACGGCACTTCGATGCCACTATCGCTGGCGACGCGCATACCGGCGACGCGCAGGCGGATGCGCTCGGCGATCTCCAGCGCCAGCGCGCGATCGCAATTGGGCAAAATCAAAGCGAACTCTTCGCCGCCATAGCGACAGACGTGGTCGGTTTTGCGCAGCATACCGGCGATCTCCTGCGCCACTGCGCACAACACCCGATCGCCGACTTGATGTCCGTGATTATCGTTGATGGCTTTGAAGTGATCGAGATCGCCTATCATCACCGTCAACGGCTCGCCCTGGCGGCTGGCCCGTGCGATCTCTTTATCGATCGATAAATTGAACGAGCGACGGTTCTCGACGCGCGTCAATACATCGATCAAACTCAAACGATGCAAGCGCTCCTGATTCACGCAATTCTCTAAACAAACCGCGACCACCGAGGCCAAATGGTTGATGAAATCGGTCGATTTATCCTGGCTGAAACGCTGTGCGGAAAATGCGCCGAAATGCAGACTTCCCACTACAACGCCATGGCGCACCAATGGCAAGAGCGCGGCGGAGCGCACCGGGCGGCCCAGAAACAATCCGCTGGGCGGCGGCGTGACCAACCGCACCGCCATTTTTGTCGGGTATAACGCCCGCAGCTCGGCATCGCTATCGAGCCATTGCAGACCGGGATATTGCTGGAGTTCTTCGGGTAATAATTCGCGCAGTATCCGCTGCGGGTCGAGCAGCCATAACTCCACGGCGTCCAAACGAAAGTGCTGCAGGCTATCGGCCAATAAATTATCCAGCAGCGCATCGACGCCGCTAATGGCGAGCAACTTTAATTCGAAATGCTGGAAGCGCCGCAGAATCCGTTCGTTTTGTGTAGCCTTATCCATCAGCTCGCTAACAGTGCGCGCCAATTGTTCCAGACGACCTCGCGCCATTTTATTATTATCGCCTTCAGCCATTTCAGCGTTTCGCACCGGAACTGCAGAATGAGGCTCCACCATAATCGTTTGCAAGCTGCTAAAGCAATAGAATGGCGCAGTATAACGGCACTACCGCGGCTGTGGAACCGATGAGCAAAAAAGCTTCGTGGGATAGTCTTGGATTATTTTCGCGGACGACCACAACTCCAGCCGCCTATAAACCCTCCCAAGCTTCGTCGTCGTAGATACCCAGCTCCTCGCGCAGCCGCCTGCGCTCCAACAGGTCTTCGATTTTACGGCGAATAAATGGGTCTTTTTGTAGCGTTCGCGGCGGCGGCGCCTCTTCTTCGCCATCGAAATCCACGCTGTCGGAATCGATCGCCAAAAACTCTTCGTTGAGAGACTGGCTTTTTTTGTCGGCATTCTCTTTACTGATGATGCCTTTACGGGTGACGTCTTTGCCGGGAATATTTTCGCCGGAACCATTTTCGCCGGTGCTATCAGCTAGTTTTTGGGCCATATAAGCACTCCGTCTTGCCCCGCGCTGTCCGCTCCGAGATCGAGCGAGTTGCATGCGTGA
>DATIED010000204.1:0-4324 GCA_035455965.1 Spongiibacteraceae bacterium | reverse complement strand
GAAGTCGCGCCTGCTCGATCGCAATACCCGTTATATCGCCTATTGCAACAGCGGTAGGCGCAGCAGTGCGGCGGCATTTCTGCTGGCCGAGGAAGGCTACAACGTCACCGTGTTGCGCAACGGCTTCGAGGCATTGACGCCGGCGCAACGCCTGCGCTTTCTCGACGCCGGCGAAGCGGCACATCTGCAGCGCGAACAGCAATTGGCGAGCGGCGCAGCGGCGTTGGGCGCCACCGCCGGATAGTCGGCAGTTCCGGTCCGCCGTCTCGACGCAGCCTCTCAGCGTCTCTTCCGCAATGTGTATAATGCAGCTCTGATTTTCCGGCGGGGCTGTAGTGCCTATGGAACCTTTTCGCAATATTGGCATTATCGGTCGCGACGGCAGCGGCGTGGTCGAGTCCTTGCAACGTCTGATCGCCTTCCTGCGCGGTCGCGGTTTAAACATCATCATCGGCGATCATATCGAGCATTTGCTCGACAGCGGCCTATTGCAGGATGCGCGGATTTGCTCGCGCAAAATGATCGGCGAAATCTCCGATTTAATCGTCGTGGTCGGCGGCGATGGTAGTCTGCTTGCGGCCGCGCGCACGTTGGCGCGCTACGATGTGCCGGTGCTCGGCATCAATCGCGGCCGACTCGGGTTTTTGACCGATGTGTCGCCCGATGAGATCGAGCTGCGTGTCGGCGAGGTACTCGACGGTCACTATCGCATCGAGAAGCGCTTTCTGCTCGATGCCATCGTCAAGCGCAACGGCGAGCCGATCGGCACCGGCGATGCATTGAACGATGTGGTGGTGAACTCGGGCACCTCGGCCAAAATGATCGAATTCGAATTGTATATCGAGGGCGAATTCGTCTATCGGCAGCGCTCCGATGGCCTCATTGTTTCGACGCCGACCGGATCTACTGCTTATTCGCTATCCGGCGGTGGACCGATCATGCATCCGCGCCTGGATGCGATGGTATTGGTGCCGATGTTCCCGCACACGTTGAGCAGCCGGCCGATTGTCGTCGACGGCAACAGTGAAATTAAATTAGTAATCTGCGATACCAATGTCGGCGCGGTGCCGGTGACCTTCGACGGTCAGGTGAATGTCATGGCGCAGCCGGGCGATCTGATTTACGTCACCAAGAAACCGCATAAATTGAAATTGATCCATCCGCTCACCCATAGTTTTTATGCCAGCTGTCGCGACAAATTGGGCTGGCACACCTCTAGCTTTTAGTCGCGGTTGGTTCCTGCATGTCTGCCAGCCCATGTTTGTCTCAAGTGCCACGCAATGAGAATTTAATGTCGGAAATTAAAGCCCTGGAAGTTTCTATCGAGCAGGATTTACGTCCGCTCAGTGTTTATCTATGGCGCAGCGGAGTTCCGCATCGCATCGTCGAAGAGGCCGGGCAACAGGTGATATGGGTGCAGCGCGAACCGCAGGCGCAAAGCGTGCGCGCGCTGTACGCGCGCATTCAGCGCGGCGAAGCGCTGCCGGCGTTGGCAGCGCCGCTTACGGTTGCCAAGCCGCGCGCGGTAGATTTTGCGCCCTGGCATACGCCGGTGACTTCGCTGTTGGTCGTGCTGAGTCTGATCGGCTTTTTTATCGGCACCATCGATAAAGCATTGTTGCCATGGGTTACGTTTTTCGAATTCGATCAGCTCGGCGGCTACGTGTTTTTCAATGCGGTTAAAGGCGAATACTGGCGTTTGCTGACGCCAATTTTTTTGCATTTCGGCTGGCCGCATATCGTATTTAATATGCTTTGGCTGTGGGACCTGGGGCGGCGCGTAGAGCTGGTACAAGGACGCTGGCGGCTATTGCTGATCGTCGTGTTGATCGGCGTCGGCTCGAATATGACGCAGGCAGTATTTGCCGGGCAGAATATTTTTGGTGGCATGTCCGGTGTCGATTACGGTCTGCTCGGCTATTGCTGGTTGTGGGGCTGGCTACGCAAGGATCCGATATTGCACGTGCCCAAACCGGTGATGATTGCAATGTTAGTCATGATGTTTCTGTCGATGACCGGTATCACCGAGGTGATGGGCATCGGCGCGGTCGCAAACGCCGCGCATGTCGGCGGCCTGCTCATGGGGCTATTGTTGGGCGCGTATGTGATTCTGGTGCTCAGGTCTGAGCGCTGATGTCGCATGCAAGCGTCGGATTACTTAAAGTGCAATGTTTAAGAGGTAAATAGCTGTGGATTTTAATCAGCTCATCGACGATATCACGCCGGATATTTATCGTAACTTGAAACGCGCTGTCGAGATCGGCAAATGGCCGGACGGTCGCGTATTGACGGCCGAGCAGCGCGCGCTGAGCATGCAGGCGGTGATCGCTTTCGAGGCGCGCCACCTCGACGAGCGCGAGCGTACCGGTTTTATCGATCGCGGCGCGAAACAAGAGGGCGAGCTTTGTGATGACGAAGCGCCGTCAGCGAGCAGCAGCGACCCAGCTAGCGCGGAGCAAGCCCTGAAATGGCAGCAATAGCTGTGTTGTTGAAGCAGCAGTTGGAGTGCATGGTTGGAAGCGGGTAGTTCGCAATAGATAACGGCGGTGCATGCGCCAGCGAAATTTCTGTCAATAAGTGTGAAGTTGGGTAGTGGTTTTTTGGGAGAAAATGTTTGAATTCGATTGAAGTTGCGGGACCGTTGCGGAAAATGCGCGTCGAGCTGACCGCTCCGGTAACGTATCAATTATTAGTGGGCGAATCCGCTATACCGCTTAATCCCTATCTCGGTGCCAGCGTGCGGCTGCAATATTTGGGTGCGATTAGCTGCATGCATTGCGGCAGAGCGACGAAGAAAAGTTTTAGCCAGGGATATTGTTATCCGTGTTTTCAATCGCTGGCGCAATGCGATAGCTGCATCGTCAGTCCCGAAAAGTGCCATTACGATATCGGCACCTGCCGCGAACCGAGCTGGGCGGAAACGCATTGCCTGCAGCCGCATATTGTTTATTTGGCGAATTCTTCCGGTATTAAGGTCGGCATCACGCGCGGCACGCAGGTGCCGACGCGCTGGATCGATCAGGGCGCGGTGCAGGCGCTGCCGATTTTGAGCGTACAGACGCGTCAGCAATCCGGTTTTGTCGAGACATTATTTAAACGGCATGTCGCCGATAAAACCAATTGGCGCGCGATGCTGAAGGGGCAGGTCGATGTGCTCGATTTGCCGGCGCAGCGCGATCGCCTGCTGGCGGAATGCGCTGCGGATATAGCCGGGTTACAGCAGCGCTTCGGTTTGCAGGCCGTGCAGTTATTGCCGCATGCCGCCGCGATTGCCATCGATTATCCGGTGCTGGAGCATCCCAGCAAGGTGACCAGCCTGGATTTTGAAAAAACGCCGCTGATCGAAGGCCGTTTGCTAGGCATCAAAGGGCAATATTTAATGCTCGATATTGGCGTGCTTAATATTCGCAAGTTCGGCGCGTATCATGTGCAGTTCAGCGTCGGTGGGTGAGGGGCAAGGCACTTGATGGTTCCAGGGCACGCAACAAGTACATCCCTGTAGCTCCCCGGCCCTGGAACCATCAAGCGCCTCGCCCGTTGAAGTTCGGCACAAATTCCAGGAGAAAATATATGCGCGACGCACAGCCCCGTACGATTTATTTGCAGGATTACCGCGCTCCCGATTTTTTAATCGATAGCACGGAGCTGCATTTCGAATTGCACGAGCTTAAAACCATTGTGCGTTCGAAACTAGCGGTGCGGCGCAACCCGGAGTCTGCGGCGGTGGATGCAGCGCTGCAGTTAAATGGCAGCGAGCTGAAATTGCTCGAAGTCAAAATCGATGGGCGCGTGCTGGCAGCGAGCGAGTATGGTGTGGATGCCGAGTATTTGCGTATCGCCAATGTGCCACAGCAATTCGTGTTCGAATGCCGCACCGAAATCAAACCGCAGAAAAACACCTCGCTCGAAGGCTTGTACAAATCGCAAACGATGTTTTGTACGCAATGCGAAGCCGAGGGCTTTCGCAAGATCACGTATTTTCTCGATCGTCCCGATGTGATGTCGATTTACACTGTTACCGTCGATGCCGAGCGCGCGCGTTACCCGGTCTTGTTGTCGAATGGCAACCTGGTTGCCAGCGGTGTTGGTGCGGATGACGGCAGTCGTCATTTCGCCACCTGGCATGATCCGTTTAAAAAGCCCTGTTATTTGTTTGCGCTGGTGGCCGGCGATCTGGAGTTTATCGAAGATCAATTCGCGACGCAGAGCGGTCGCGACGTCACGCTGCGTATCTATGTCGATGCCAAGGATATCGATAAATGCGCGCACGCGATGGCGTCGCTTAAGCATTCGATGCGCTGGGACGAGGAGCAATACGGCCGCG
>DATIED010000203.1:0-9417 GCA_035455965.1 Spongiibacteraceae bacterium | reverse complement strand
GAGGAACGGCAAGTCAAAAAAAAGAGGGGGCAGCCCGGCACCGCGACACCAGATGTAATCGCGCGTTACAGTGGCATGGAGTTTATGCAGGCGATGGCGCGCAGCGAACTCGATTATCCGCCGATCGCCGACACGCTGAATTTTACGCTGATTCATTTCGAGCCGGGCCGCGTTATCTTCCAAGGCACGCCGTTATTTGCACATTACAATCCGATCGGCTCCGTACACGGCGGTTGGTATTGCACTCTATTGGATTCGGCGCTCGGCTGTGTCGTGCAAACCAAATTGCCAAAAGGACGCGGCTATACCACGCTGGAGCTGAAGGCGAATATGATTCGAGCATTGACCACCGATACGGGGCCGGTGCGCGCCGAGGCTACTATTATTCATGTTGGCCGGCAGACCGGTATCGCTGAGGCGCGTCTATACGATAGCGCGGGAAAAATTTATGCGTCGGCGTCGACTACCTGTTTGATTTTTGATATTGCTAATTAACGATCCAGCAGTGAGAGGAGTTTTTTCTGTAACCCGAATCAAAAGAAGTCCGTGCCACCGGGAGCGGTAAGGGGAATTATTTTCTGGGCAGGCCTTTGATTAAATCGAATTTATCGAATCGTCATTCGTGGATTTGTCGAGTTCAGTTAATCGTTATGCGATGGGCTATACCAACTCTGCCTCCGCTGCCCGAAAATAACACCCCTCACCACTCTGTCACGACCGAGCTAAATTCATCATCGCTAGGCCAACACCTTTCTTTTTCATATTCGATTCCTTCCTAGTGGCGCATTCGTTAGCACTACGCGTGACTGCGCGTCGACCATTGCTCTTTTCAGAACACCGGAAGCGTAAGTGTTTATTGCTCTGCAACAACAGAGTCCTGCCAATGTGAAAGAGTCCAACGTGAAGGCGGCACTTGGTTGTTATTACAAAGAAGTTCTGAAAAGAGTAATGGTCGACGTGCTCAACCCATGAGCCAACGAAGGTTTTTATCAGGAGTCGCTATTCATTTCTGTAACGCGCATATTCTATGTGATATCAGCGGCGGATCGAATGATCCGCCCTACGGAAATCGACGTGCTCAACCTGCGAACCAAAAAATTTGCCAAGAAAGCGGCAAAACATTGGGTTAAGGCATGTAGGCGCCGCCACTCACACTAATCAATTGCCCGGTGATATAGCCCGATACATCGGAAGCGAGAAACAAAGCCAGGTTGGCGATATCTTCGGGGCGCCCGAGGCGCGGAATCGGCAGGCCACTCATATTGTATAAAGTGCCTTCCTGCAGCGCCTGCTGCATATCGTCTGGTTTGCCGATTTGCTCGAAACCAAAGCGATTCCAAAAGCTGCCGCTGCCGACTTCATCTTCGTTGCGCGGCACGATCCAGCCCGGACAAATATTGTTGACGCGAATGCCTTTCTTGGCCCACTCCCAGGCCAGCGCTTTACTGAAGCTGTTAACGAAGCCTTTGACGCCACCGTAGTGCGCGATATTCGCGGCGGCCTCGCCCAGCAGCGATGAATTCGAGGAAATATTAATGACACTGCCAGTGCCGCGCGCCAACATATCCTTGGCGACAGCCTGACAACAATTCACTACGCCATCGATGTTTAGCGCAATTTCCCAGCGCCGCGCCTCGTCGTCGAATTCTTCAAAATTAGCGGGATGCGAAACGCCGCCGGCATTGTTTACCAGCACATCGATCGGACCAAAGGCAGCATTGGTTTGCGCGATCATGGCGTTCACGCTGGCGCGATCGGTGACGTCGGTTTTAATGGGCAGAATAGTGCCGGATAAACCGAGTCGCAGCGCTTCCTCGACCAGCTTTTTGCCGGTGGCGTCATCGCGCGAGGCGCTGACCACATTTAAACCTTCGCGCGCGAACTCCAGCACCAGGCCGCGACCGATACCGCCGCTGCCGCCGGTGATAATTGCAGTTTTTCCCGTTAAGCCCAGTTGCATGATTTTCTCCTCGTTAAATGGTCTGCGCCGACGTTGTCGGCGCCAGTTGTTCGAGAGTCGATGGCGAATTATTTCGCCGCTCTATCTGGTCGATATTTTGCTGACGCGCGGATCTGTATCTTGCTGCCGCGCTAGTCGATATTCGGTGTGGCGAGGCGGGCATAAATAGCGCCGTCCACCGGCAGAGTGACGCCATTGATAAATTCGGCCGCGTCGCTGGCTAAAAATACCGCCGCGTGGGCGATGTCCTCGGCAGTGCCGAGCCGCCCCGACGGAATTTGCGCGGCATAACGCGCGGGCCCATCCTCGAAGGTGTCGAGCCATGCACATAGTCCGGGCGTATCCATTGGGCCCGGAGAAATCGCATTGGCGCGAATGCCTTGCGGGCCATACTCGACGGCGACACTTTTCATCAGGCTGATCACGCCGGCTTTCGCGGCGCCATATACCGCAAGATTGGGTACCGCGTTTAAGCCCGCGCCCGACGTGGTCGATAATATGACGCCGTGTCGTTGTCGCAGCATAATCGGCAGCGCCGCGCGAATACCGTAAAAAACTGAATCGAGATTCAGCGCAATGATTTGCCGGTAGGTATCGATCGTCATGTTGTGCGTGGGTTGCGGCAATGCGCCGCCTGCGTTGTTGAATAAAACATCGAGACGACCGAGTTTTTCCATGGCGGTGTCGACTAGCTGCTGTATTTGTTCGGCGACAGTGACATCGATCTGCCGCGCTATGATCTTGCCGCCCGCGGCGATAATTATTTGCTCGGTTTCGCGCAGTGCGTCAGCAGAGATATCGCAGCCGATAACTTGTGCACCTTCGCGCGCAAACTGCAGCGCGCAAGCGCGGCCGATACCGGAGCCGACACCGGTGATGATTGCTATCTTGTCAGTTAATCGACCGTTCATAAGTACCTCTGGCGGGCGCGGCGAATCTCTCTGAGCCTTGCTACACAAAAATAGCGCAACGGGCCAACTTTATACTTCGTTGGGAACGCCGTAATAATCCTGATAACTTTGAAAGTGCTGGCGCGCGCGGGCGATCTGCTGTTGTTCGCCGAGCTCGTAATGATGTTTACCGAATTTACCCTGCGGCTTGTGCGCAATATAGCTTTGCATGCGCTGTTCCGCTTCGTCGCTTAAGACGAGGCCGGCGTGCCGGTATAGTTCGCGAACGCTCGGCAGCGGCTGCTCGATCATGGTGGCGTATTTGAAGTTAAATAAACTCCCCTCAGGAATCTGTTTGCTCCTGGTCCAATCGATAACCTGATTCAGGCGCGCCGCCACCGCTTCGTGCGTGAGCAGGCTTTCGAATGCCGAGGCATCGAACGCCTTGTCGCTGCGCATCCAATAAAACGTGCCGAGCAAATCGGTATTCGAGGCGAACGCCTTGATCGGATCGCGATGCGTCAACACGACGCGCGCATCGGGAAATACATCAAAAATAACGGGTAGATAGCCGAGGTGCGAGGGCGCTTTCAATAGCCAGTGACGGCGCGGGTTTTTCCACTGCAGCATTTTCAGCATGCGCTTGTAGTAGCTGTAGGTCGGATGCATATCCGTTTGCGCAAGGTACTGATAATAACTCGGTATCTGAAACAGCGCGGTGAAATATTCGGTCCGGAAAGTACAGGCCTGCGCGAGCACGCATTCGTTGGGGATGTTGGCGCCCATTTCGTGCATGGCTCGATAGCTCGGCGTAACGCGATACCATTGCGTGATCAAATGTTCGGCGCGCTCGATGCGCGGATCGCTTTCATAGCTGGCCTGCTCGGGTGGCGGATACGGGAACAGCATCTCCCAATTGCGCACCGAGCCGAACTGCGGGTCCTGCGCAAGAATTTCAAACAGGATGGAGGTGCCGGAGCGCGGCAAGCCGGTGACGAACAGCGGCGCATCGATAACCTCATCGTCGATCTCCGGATGTTGCCGATAAGCGGCTTCGATACCGAGGCGTGCTTGCAGCCAGAGCAATATATCGTTGCGGGTCATCAACCGACCGAATAAATTGAGCTCCGCTTCTTCATTGATCGCCTTGATCAGCGCGGCGTACGGTTCGCGCCATTCGTCGCTGCCGAAATCGCTGAAGCCGGAGATGCGCTGCGCGCTGGCGATCAGCTCGTCGCCGTCGAGCGATACCAGATTGGCGCTATCCAGATAGCGGCCTTCGGTGTTCACTTGCGCTAGCCACTCCGGTCGCGGTGGTGGTGTCCAGTGCAAGGTGGTTTTGGCGTTGCTCATGTTCGACCCCAACAGTAAAATTAATACTCAGCGTAGCTCTTGCCAAGTTGCACATCATAGGACAAATGTCTTGAAAAAAAAAGAAGACAATGGGAAGATGATTTGCGATTTACAAATACAGCCTTCGACGCTATGCGCGATGGTAATAAAAGATGCCCAACAGATTTATTCGCGTGGAGCGATGCCTTGCCGAAAATCGTCAATCATGAAGAGCGGCGCGAATTTATCGCACGAGTCTCGGCCGATATCATCGCCGATCAAGGCCTTGAGCAGGCCACGATTCGCGAGATCGCCCAGCGTACCGGTTTTTCCAAGGGTGTGATCGAACATTATTTCGATGATAAGGATCATATCATCGATATGGCGCTGACCTGGGTCAACGAGCGTTACATGATTCGCGAGCGCAAATTGACCGAAGGCAAAACGGGGCTGGCCGCTTTGCACGCGCGCCTCACCGGCGCGCTGCCGCTCACTAAGGAATCGGTACAGGAATGGAAAATTCGCCTGCGCTTCTGGAGTATCGCTGCAGTCCAGAACGATTTACATTCGTTGCAGAGCCGGCGCTTGACGTTGACGCGCCAGCGCTACGAGCTGGACCTTGGGCAGGCGCAACAACTCGGCGAGCTGCATGCCGATATCGATGTCACACATGCAGCAAATATGCTGATTCACTTCGTGTCGGGCGTGAGTTGCAACGCCGTCATCGCGCCGAACTATTACAGCAAGCGCTACATGAAAGAGGTGATCGATACGGTGATCGAAGATGTGCGGCAGCTGCGCGGCAATTCGGTATTGCTGCGTCATAGCACCGATTGAGCGGCACAAGTTTTTAACATATTGACGAGGCGGTATGATGAGCAGCGAGAAGCTGGATGGCGAGCATAATTACGATCAGCAGCTGACGCAGAGCTGGGACGATTTTTGCGATCAACTCAAAGCGGCGGGGCGCATTCCCTTTCGCGGGCAGGTGCCGCCGTTCGAGGTCGATCGCACGGCAGGATTTCGCCTGTTGGCGCGCAATATCGCGCTCGCACTGCAATTTCAATACGAGAATAATGACCCGTTACATCCGGAGTTGTTGCATTACTTCGATCCGATTCGCAAGCAGGGCGGCGACAATACCGACGCGCTGTATGTCGGCGCGCAGATCAATGGCACCGATATTTATCGCATCAGCGGTCAGCGTGGCAGCGCGCTGTATTTTGCCGTTACGACAGTAAATCGGGGCGATACGCCCTGGGGCGGTGGCGTCGTGCAAACCTTGTTCGGCGACGAACTCGATGTAGCGGCCGATGGCAGTTTCGATTTATGGATCGGCCCGGAGTCGCGCCGCGCGGAGATGCCGGCGAATAGCAATTGGATCCGCACCGCGCCCGAAACGTTTCGTATTACCTTCAGGCAATTTTTTGCCGACTGGGAGAGCGAGCAGCCAATGCGCGCGCGCATCGATCGCATCAGCGGCGATTGCCCGCCGCCACAATTGACTGCGCAGAGATTTACCGAGGGCTTGGCGTCGAGCGTGCAATGGATTCACGATTCGGTGAATTACTGGGCGCGCATGATCGAGTTATGGAAGGCGCGTCCCAACGAATTTCTCGCCTATCGCCAGCTCGAAAATAATCCGCTCGATTTCACACCGGGCGGCGAGCCACTGATTTGCTATTGGCAACTGCCGAAGGACGAAGTGCTGATCGTGCGCGTGCGGCCACCGAAGGCGCAGTATTGGGCCGTGGAGTTCGGCAACTATTGGTGGGAGTCCATGGACTACCGCTATCGCCTCAGCAATACCAACTGCCACTACGCGCAGTTGGAGGATGATGGCGAATTGATCTTAGTCGTATCGCACGAGGATCCGGGTCTACCCAATTGGCTCGACCCCTCCGGTTTTGCCGAGGGCTACATCACCTTCCGCTGGATTCGGTCGGACCATTACCCCGTGCCGCAGTGCACGCAGGTTAAGCGCGAACAATTAGCAGCGACACTGCCGGCGCAGGTTAAGAAGATTACTGCCGAGCAACGCCGCGAACAAATGGCAGCGCGACGACGCGGCGTGGTTAACCGCTTTGGGGCGTAGGACCAGTTGTTAGTTGTTAGGTTTTAGATTTTAGTTATCAGAGTGTTCGTTGGCAGAGGGCGTGACAGTCCGGTGACCGAATGCTTTTTTCAAAACACTGGAAGCCGGCGCGTTTGTGACTCGGGATGCCAGAGAGCGAGAATATTGAAAGAAGCTAACGGGAAGGCTCTGCCGATATCGATCTGTACAAAGAAGTTTTGAAAAAAGTCATCGGTCGGCGGGCTTGGCACCGGTTGCTGGTAGTGCGGCGCAAGCCGTTAGTTTTAAAAGTTGGCGAGAGTGGTATAGATGTCCGAGTTAAAACATCGTTTGATCGAAACCAATGGCATTCGTCTGCATATGGCCGAGCAGGGTAGTGGGCCGCTGGTGATTATGTGCCACGGTTTTCCAGGCTTGTGGTATAGCTGGCGTCACCAACTGCCGGCGCTGGCGGCGGCCGGTTATCGCGCCGTGGCGATCGACCAGCGCGGCTATGGGCAGAGCGATCGGCCGCTCGATCCCGCGTTGTACGATATGAATTATGCAATGGGCGATCTGGTCGGTCTACTCGATGCGCTCGGCGAGCGGCAGGCAATTTTCATCGGTCACGATTTCGGTTCACCGCAGGTATGGAACCTCGCGGTGCGCCATCCCGAGCGCGTCGCCGCAGTGATCTCGCTGAGCGTGCCGTACGATTTTGATCTGGCTGGACGCGGCGGTGCCGGCTCCAGTCCATCCATCGATTCGCCCGCCTTCGCGTCCGCGACCACACCCCCCAGCGAAGTATTCGCGGCAGTAGCGCAGCAGCATTTTTTCCATATGCATTACTTTCAAGCCATCGGTCCCGCCGAACAGGAGCTTGGTGGCCAGGTACGCCTGTTTTTAACGCGCTTGTTCTGGGCGCTCAGCGCGCGCGGCAAATTGCTCGACTGGCGCAACTATCCAACCGTGGGTACGCAATATCTCGATGTGCTGGCGGATCCGGAAATACCCCTCCCATGGCCGTGGTTCAGCGCTGCCGATATGGAATATTACGTTGCCGAATACGAGCGCGGTGGTGCGGACACGGCTTTTATAGGCGGTTTAAATTCTTACCGCGTTGCCGATCGCAATTGGCAGCTCGGTGCGCCGTACGCCGACGCGAAAGTGCAGCAGCCGGCGCTGTTTGTCGCTGGCCAGCAGGATCCGGTTTTACAATTGATTCGCCCCGATGCCCTCGACATCATGAAAAGCAACGTGCCAAATTTACGCGACTCTGTGATCGTGCCTGATGCAGGCCATTTCGTGCAGCAGGAACAACCGCAGGCAGTGAATGCGGCGTTACTGAAATTTCTCGCTTTAGTTTGATGTTAAGCATGTCCTATGCTTAACATCAAATAGATTTGCTTAACGCCAGGCCCGCCAACCGATACTCTTTTCAAAACTTCTTTGTATGGGTCGATGTCGGTTGCGCTTTCACGTTAGCTTCTTTCAACGTTATCGCTCTCTGCTAGCGTGCGATATAAATCAAAATGCTTCCAGTGTTTTGAAAAAAGCATTCGGTCGTCGAGCAATCAAGCACGTTACCATCGAATAGACTGCAATTGACCACTTGCGCTATGTCCTGCTTGTATCGAAGCTCTAAAACCTGTCTCCATACATCTGCCGCAACAAATCGATTAGCGCCGCCGCCAACTCCTCGCCTTTTTCCTCCTGCACAAAATGCCCGGCGCTTTTTATTTCGCAATGCCGTTGTAGTTCGGCACCGGGCACGCGCGCGCGAAATATACTTTCCCACGCCTTGGTCGAAGGGTCTTGGTCGCTGAATGCCGTGACAAACGGGTGCGTAAATTTTTCCAGAGTATTCCAGGCGCGGCGATTCTCTTCGATGCCGGCCATCGAAGGCGTGGTCGGAATTAAGCAAGTCAATTGCAGCGCGGCGGCTTTGTAACTGGCATCGGGAAATGGCGCATCGTAGGCGCGCAATATTTTGGCGTCAGGTCGCTCGACGCAGGTGCCGGCGACGATTTCGCTGATGGGCAGATCGTCGGCATTGCGGCAGGTATCGATCCAGTCGGCGATTTGTTTGCCCGGCCAATCGGCGACGCCGCGCGGCGCCACCTCGCAATTCGGTAGCAGCGTGTTGGTGGCGAATACGGCGTTGAAACGCTGCGGCATTTCGCTCAGTACGCGTAAACCGATCGGGCCTCCCCAGTCCTGGCAGACCAGGGTGATGCGTTGTAAATCGAGTGTTTCGATAAATTGGCAGAGCCAGTCGACATAGCCCTGATAGCTATAGCATGAGCGCTGTTTCGGCTTATCCGAGCGTCCGAAGCCGATGTGATCGGGAGCGATAACGCGGTAATTGGCGCCGGCAACCGGCGGAATCATCTTGCGATACAGAAACGACCAGGTCGGCTCGCCATGTAACATCAACACTACCGGCGCATCGCGAGGGCCCTCATCGACATAGTGCATGCGCAGGGCGCCACATTGAACATCGCTTACCTGGCAGTAGTGTGGCGCGAACGGATAATCCGGTAGCGCCGCGAAGCGATCGTCGGGAGTACGATGTACCAGCGCGGAGTCGATCATGGCGGTAAGCTCAATATTTGCGACGCGTGCATCGCTGGAATTATGGTCGATCGATAACGAGTCTGAGTCTACATTTGCTGCGCGAAGGCCGTGTATTAATCAATGTTGCGGCGAATATTGCAAGTACTTGTGCCGTGCTAGAGCAGCCAGGGCCTGTAATTCTCGAAGTTTATCAAAGGCTGTAACCGATAGTAGGCTCTGATCGGCGGTGGCAGCTCCAGACTTTTCGTTAACGGCGACGGCTTTAAGCCATTGGCTACTTTGAGATAAGGCCCCTCGGGTTTATCGGCGGCCAGCACTTCGTAAGCGGTTTTTAATTGCAGTGCGGGGCCGCTGACATACCAGCGCGAGCCCTCGCGCTCGACTCGATAAGCGCCGTAAGGTCGCGCCAGCGGCTCGCCGATAAACACACCTTGCCCAGGCATTAAAACGCTTTTCCAGTAGGCCTCGATTAGAGTTTCGCCAGCCAGATAGTGTTGCAGCAAGATCTGCGGGTTGGGAAACTTTTGGATAAATGCGCAGGGCTCGACGACAGTGCCGTAACTGCCGGTGGCGCCTCCCTCCAGCCAGCGTAGTGCGCTCATCTG
>DATIED010000202.1:0-7751 GCA_035455965.1 Spongiibacteraceae bacterium | reverse complement strand
GTCGCGGCTTGGCAAGCTATACAGCATGCCGTCGTGACCCATCGCAATGCCGTCGTCGACGGCGATGGTATTGAATTCTTTAGCGATGCCGCCGGCTTTCTCAATTTCGCGGCACACCAATTGGCCGAGGTCCTTTAAATGCACGTGGCCAGGCACGAATTGGGTAAAGGAGTTGGACACCGCGATGATCGGCTTGCCGAAGTCGCCATCCTTCATACCGGTGGCGCGCCACAGCGCGCGCGCGCCCGCCATATTGCGGCCAGCGGTGGAGGTTTTAGAGCGATAGTCAGGCATGGTAGACCTCGGGGTAACAGCTTTTTGGAGGATTGTTAGGATACCACAGCGGGTTTTGCGATTGGGCGGCCAGGGTTAAGTGGCCCCACTTGAGGGTACGGTGGTTGCGGGGCGCGCCAGCCGGTCACTCTTTTCAGAAGTGCGCGATTTAAACAACCTTGTACCGCCTTCAAAGCAGATTCTGCACGTGTCTGACGACGTCTCCACCTATGAATAATTCGAAGGATACGGCTACTGGCTTCTGAAAAGAGCGACCGACCACCGCACCGTCATGTCCAGTGCGTTTGCTCGTAATTAATGAGTTTTGCTGTTTGCGAGAGCCACTCCCCATGAACCTCGGTTTGCACATGACCGGGCGGTATGGGGGTTGTCTTTTTTGGGATAAGAAAGCTAAAAATCATCGAGCGCTACCAGCCAGTCGAACACAGTGACGAAGCCGTAAAAACTGCTTTGAAAATTGCACGAGATAGAGCAGTGTGCGGAATCCCGAAAAAGATAAACCCCATACCGCCCCTGCGCACAAAGCCAGATCATTCCAAAAAAGCGATCAATCCAAAAACTCCGCCAACACATCGTTCAGAAAACGCTGCCCCAACGGCGTCGGAGCGATAACATCATCGCTATCGCGCAACAAACCGCGACGAATTAATCCATCGACTTTATTTGCCACAGTAGACCAAGGTAAATTGGTGTGTTCCGTAAATAATGTGCGCGGCACGCCGTCGTTCAAGCGCAGTGCGTTCATCATAAATTCGAACGGCAGTGCATGTGCGGCGATCGCCTCGGTACCGCGCTCGCAATGACCGCCGCTCGCCAGATAATCTTTCGGCAAGCGCGTTTTATGCGTACGCACGATACGGCCATCGCGATGTGTCAGCTTGCCGTGCGCGCCGGCACCGATGCCGATGTAATCGCCGAACTGCCAATAATTGCGGTTATGTTTAGCGGCGCGGCCGGCCTGACTAAACGCCGATGTTTCGTAATGCTCGAAGCCGGCAGCCGCCAATAACTCGAAACCGTGCTCCTGAATCGCGGCGAGCGTATCGTCTTCGGGCAACTGTGGTGGTCGTTTATAAAACTCGGTATTGGGCTCTATCGTCAGCTGATACCAGGACAAATGCTCGGGCTCCAAAGCCAATGCCTGATTTAAATCGGCCGCTGCATTCTCTACGCTTTGATTAGGCAGGCCGTGCATCAAATCCAGGTTGATATTGGCAAAACCGGCGCGGCGCGCCGCCTCTATGGCGCCGATCGCCTGCTCGCGATCGTGAATGCGGCCTAGCACTTTTAAATGCTCGGGATTCAAGCTCTGAATGCCGAGCGATAAACGATTGATGCCGGCGCTGCGGAAATCGCGAAATCGCTGCTGTTCGACAGTGCCGGGGTTGGCTTCCAGAGTAATTTCAATTGCCGGCGAAAAAGTAATTCGCGCATTAGCCGCCTGCAAAATTTTATCGATGATCGCCGGACTGAACAGACTCGGCGTGCCGCCGCCGAAAAAAATCGAATGTAACTCGCGCCCCTGTATCGCCGCTGCATCGAGCTCCAGATCGGCGATCAGCGCATGCAGGTAGTCGCGCTCGGGCAGGGCGCTATTTTTTTCATTGCTTTGCGCGTGCGAATTAAAATCGCAGTAGGGGCATTTGCGCACGCACCAGGGGATGTGAATGTACAAACTGAGCGGCGGTAGTGACTGTGCTGTCATAAATACATTTCCGGTCGATCGATCCGTAATATCGCTAAACCCATTCTGTCGCGATAGCCATCGGGTCTTCATGACGGTTGAATCGCTGCGTTGCGATCTTTTACTGATTTCGATCGGCAGATAAGGCGACGCGTAGTTGTTTAGCTGAGTTGCTTAACCGAAAGTGACCACACGCGTCGGACGAATTTTAAAATATACGCCATCGAATGTAGCCTGGTTTTCGATGGGCTCATGCGCGCCAAAATAATGTGCCTCGCCGGTAAAGGCCAACGATTGTCGGTCCAGCTCTTCGACCACGCCGCTGGCGATAACGCCCTCGACCGCGCAGCCCAACGATAAATAGCGCTGCGAATTAGTCGGGTCGAGGATCAGAATGGAAATTTGCGGGTTGGCGGCGATATTGCGATGTTTGCGCGTGCCGGCGTCGGAAGTGATATACAGGTATTCGCCGTCCCAGCGCTTCCATGTTACCACTGAATATAACTCGCTCTGTGCGGACTGCGTCGTCAATGTCACGACGATGGGCTTATCCAATAAATCTCTGTGGGACTCGGGAATAATTGCGGACATCGTCACTTCCTGCGGATCATAAAAATAATCGAATCTTATTGCTGAGCTCGGCCACGAATCGCTGTGGTGCTTATGCCGATCGATCGGCGCGATAGTGCCAGAAGCTCGGCAGCAGCCACGCGGTCAACATTACCGCGAGCACGCAGATGATACCACCGCTCCACAAGCTGATCGCGAGACTGGTTTCGGCGGCGACCCAGCCGGCGCGCGTATTGCCGAGCAGCGGGCCGGTCATATAAGAAATCATTTCGATGCCGGACAAGCGGCCGCGCAAATTATTCGGCACCACCTGATTCCATATCACGCCGCGAAACAGGCCGCTGATCATATCGGCACCGCCGGCCAGCGCCAGAAATAAAATTGCCAGCCACAGCTGCGATGAGAAACCTACTGCAATAATAAACAGGCCCCAGCAGATCGCTGCAAGCACGACGACGCGGCCGTGGTGTTGTACGCGCCCGCTCCAGCCGCTGAACAAGGTTGCAACCAGGCTGCCGATCGCCATCGCCGAAAATAATAATCCGGCGGCGCTGGCACCGCCCCACTGCTGCGCCATGGCAGGAAATAATGCGACTGGAAACGCGAATAACATCGCGGCGATATCGATTAAATACGTACCCATCAGCGCCGGCTTCGACAGCGCGAACCGAATACCTTCCTTCGCATCGGCGAGCGGCGATGCCGCGCTGGGTTCGGGATCTGGAATGCGCCGCATCACCCCGATACAAATCAATGCGCCGAGGAAGGATAAAAAGTCGAACAGATAAGCGCCGACCAAACCGGTGCCGGCAACCAATAAACCGCCCAGCAACGGGCCGGCGATCGCTCCCGCCGACGAACGGAAACTACTTAGCGCACCGACCGCGGCGTAATCGACCGGCTCGACCATTTTCTGCGTCAGCGCTTCCATCGCCGGTCGATGAAAACCGGTAACACCTTGCAGCACCGCGACCAGAATAAAAATCGCGGCCACCGATGGCTGCGGCAAAAAACTATTCGCCAGCAATAAAAAAACCACCAGCGCCATGACGAATTCGGAGATCAATAACAGCTTGCGGCGGTTGATACGATCGGCGTAGGTGCCGCCCAGCAAACCGAAAATAATAACCGGCCCCAACTGCACAACGCCGAGCGCACCGACCATGGCGGTGGACTTGGTTAATTCATAAACCTGATACGGCACCGCCATGTAGCTGACCATGGTGCCAAGATAGGAAATCAGCTGGCCGATAAACAGCAGACGGAAGTCGCGGTATTTTTTGAGAGGCGAGACGTCTATTAGCATTTAGGTTTTAGTAGTTAGTAGTTAGGTTACAGGGGGGAGGTTGGGATGAATGCAGTGGATAGAGTTGCCTCAAAGTTTTTACCCAACTACTAAAACCTAAGATCTAAAACCTAGTCTATGCCCAGCGTGCTCCAGATATCGTCGATCCGCTGCACCACAGCGGGATCGCGGGTAATCGGCCGGCCCCATTCGCGGGTGGTTTCGCCCGGCCATTTATTGGTGGCGTCGAAACCGATTTTGCCGCCGAGACCGGAGACTGGCGAAGCGAAGTCGAGATAATCGATCGGTGTGTTTTCGACAATCAAGGTATCGCGCGCCGGATCCATGCGGGTGGTCATCGCCCAGATCACATCCTTCCAATCGCGCGCGTTGACATCGTCGTCGGTGACGATCACGAATTTGGTGTACATAAACTGACGCAGGAACGACCACACGCCGAACATCACACGTTTGGCGTGGCCGGGATATTGTTTTTTAATCGTCACTACCGCCATGCGATACGAGCAGCCTTCCGGCGGCAAATAAAAATCGACGATTTCCGGAAATTGTTTTTGCAGAATCGGCACGAATACTTCGTTGAGCGCGGCGCCGAGAATCGCCGGCTCGTCGGGCGGTCGACCGGTGTATGTGCTGTGATAAATCGGATCTTCGCGATGCGTCAGATGCGTGACAGTGAACACCGGGAAGCTTTCGACTTCATTGTAATAACCGGTGTGATCGCCGAACGGGCCTTCAGCGGCCATCTCGCTGGGATCGATGTAACCTTCCAGAATAAATTCGGCGGAGGCGGGTACCTGCAAATCGCTGCTTAAACATTTTACCAATTCGGTTTTGGCGCCGCGCAGCAGACCGGCAAAGCCGTATTCGCTGATTGCATCCGGCACCGGCGTCACGGCGCCGAGAATGGTGGCGGGGTCGGCACCGAGCGCTACCGCTATGGGGAATTTCTCGCCCGGATGTTTGCTTTTGAATTCTTGAAAATCCAGCGCGCCGCCGCGGTGGCTGAGCCAGCGCATGATCAATTTATTGCGGCCGATCAATTGCAGGCGATAGATGCCGAGATTTTGCCGTTCTTTGTTGGGGCCGCGCGTAATCACCAGCGGCCATGTGATCAGCGGCCCGACATCATCCGGCCAGCAGGTTTGAATCGGCAGGCGATGCAAATCGACATCGGCGCCGCTCTGCACATGTACCTGACACGGCGCGTTGTTGAGCAGCTTCGGCGCCATGTTCAGCACCTGTTTCAGAATCGGTGCTTTTTCCCAGGCATCGCGCAAGCCTTTGGGCGGATCGGGTTGGCGCAGATAGGCGAGCAGTTCGCCGACCTCACGCAGTGCGGCGACATTTTCCTGACCCATGCCGAGCGCGACGCGATGTTCGGTGCCGAATAAATTGGCGAGCACCGGCGTGTTGTAGCCGATCGGGTTTTCAAACAAAAGGGCGGGGCCACCGGCGCGCAATACGCGGTCGCAAATTTCGGTCATTTCGAGTTTAGGATCGATCGGCGCGGCGATGCGTTTTAACTCGCCGCGCTTTTCCAGTTCCGCGATAAATTCGCGCAGATCCTTATATTTCATTGCGGTGTTTCACTTGCGTAGGGCGCAATAAGTGCAACGTATTGCGCCGGGGGTAATTTTGGCGCAATGCGCTTCGCTTATTGCGCCCTACGGATACGAGTAAAGGTTTTGCCGTTTAACTATTTGCGCTTCATCGAATCGAAAAACTCTTCGTTGGTCTTGGTATCTTTGAGTTTGTCGATCAGGAATTCGATGGCCGGCGAGTCTTCCATGCCGTGTAACAGTTTGCGCAGAATCCACATCCGCGACAATTCGTCCTCGGCGGTGATCAATTCTTCGCGACGCGTACCGGAGCGGCGGATATTGATCGCCGGGAACACTCGGCGCTCGGAGATTTTGCGGTCGAGGTGTAATTCCTGGTTGCCGGTACCTTTGAATTCCTCGTAGATCACTTCGTCCATCTTCGAGCCGGTATCGACCAGCGCGGTGGCGATGATGGTCAAACTGCCGCCTTCTTCGACGTTACGCGCTGCGCCGAAGAAACGTTTCGGGCGCTCCAGTGCGTGCGCATCGACACCGCCGGTCAACACCTTGCCGGACGACGGCACGATGGTGTTGTAGGCGCGCGCCAGACGCGTGATCGAATCGAGCAGGATCACTACATCGCGTTTATGCTCGACCAGGCGCTTGGCTTTCTCGATAACCATTTCGGCAACTTGTACGTGTCGCGCGGGCGGTTCGTCGAAGGTCGATGCGACCACTTCGGCGCCACGCGCACCGACCGAACGCAACATTTCCGTCACTTCTTCCGGACGTTCGTCGATCAGCAGCACGATCATGTAGCATTCGGGGTTGTTGCGCAGAATGCTGCTGGCAATGTGTTGCAGCATGATGGTTTTACCGGCTTTCGGCGGCGCTACGATCAAACCGCGCTGGCCCTTGCCGATCGGTGCCACCAGATCGATCACGCGACCGGTCAAATCCTCGGTCGCGCCATTGCCGGCCTGCAATACCAGGCGCTTGTTCGGAAACAGCGGCGTCAGGTTTTCGAACAGAACCTTGTTGCGCGAATTTTCCGGTTTGGTGAAATTGATGTCGTTGACTTTGAGCAGTGCAAAATAACGCTCGCCTTCTTTCGGCGGCCGGATCTTGCCGGAAATCGTATCGCCGGTGCGTAGGTTGAAGCGGCGAATCTGACTCGGCGAGACGTAGATATCGTCCGGGCCGGCGAGATACGAGCAATCGGCGGAGCGCAGAAAGCCGAAGCCGTCCTGCAGAATCTCGAGTACGCCGTCGCCGTAAATGTCTTCGCCGCTTTTTGCGTGGCGCTTCAGGATGGCGAAGATGATGTCTTGTTTGCGCGAGCGGGCCATGTTTTCCAGGCCCATTGTTTCCGCGATAGTTAATAGATCGGCAGTCGGTTTAGTCTTGAGGTCGGTCAGATTCATAGGTTTTTTTGATTGAGAGGTGAGCGTTGGTTGATTGACAAGGGTTGGTTGGCAAACGAATACGTGCAGGGCGCACGCAAATGAAACACGATGGATTGGTACAGGAAATTAAAACCGGATTGGGTTGTTATGGGTGCAGTGCGAATCGGGATTGCAAGAACTGTAACACCGAAAACCGGGTTGCGCAAGAGAGTGTGCAAGCAAGTGCGCAAACAACCGGAGCGCAAAGCGCGCTCCGGTTCACAACCTTATAATGCGGCGTCGACAAAAGCGGTCAACTGCGTCTTCGATAACGCGCCGACTTTCTCGCCGACCTTCTCGCCGCCTTTAAATAACAGCAGTGTAGGAATGCCGCGGATGCCGAATTTGGCCGGTGTATCGGTATTCGCATCGACATCGACTTTGCAAATCTTTACTTTGCCGGCATAAGTACCGGCGACATCGTCGAGAATAGGGGCGATCATTTTGCAGGGTCCGCACCAGGCGGCCCAAAAATCGACCAGTACTGGCAGGTCGGATTTCAGAACATCGTCTTCAAAGCTGGCATCAGTAACGTGAACGATCTGGTCGCCCATGATTAATCTCCGCAGAAATTGCTGGTCAATGACTTAAATAACTCCGGCGGCGCTACTTCCGCTACCGGCACGACTGCCATCGGTGGCATCGCCACCGCCGTAATGTGGTTAACTTGCCGCTAACTATTTGGCTTCGATTACAGATTGGGATTGGCGCGCGCAATTGCAAGGGGTGTGTGCAAGGAGGAGCGCGAATTGCATTTCGTTAAATCAGCTGAATCCATCATAACATTGCCGCGGGCGACGACGATAGCCCGATAAAGTTGCGTTAAGCTGTGCAAATATTAAATCGCGGTAATAGATAATAGCAGCCTGAATGGAGAGCGGCGGGTGTCTGGCGATCAATGAGTACTTATC
>DATIED010000201.1:0-5225 GCA_035455965.1 Spongiibacteraceae bacterium | reverse complement strand
TCCACACCGCAAAGCGCAGAAATAGGCGGGATCGATACAGCGCCGCATTGCGCCGCAAAAACAAACCCCAGACGCCGAGCGCAATCATCAGCAAGCCGAGCCCCACCATGATGCGGAAAGACCAAAAGATAATGGTCGAATTCGGTCGGTCCTGCGGCGCGAACTCTTTGAGTCCTTGAATCTGGCCGTTCCAGGTATGCGTAAGAATCACGCTGCCTAGATTTGGCAGGCTCACGGCGTAACGCGTTTGTTCGCGCTGCATATCCGGCCAGCCGAATAAAATCAGCGGCAGCGCTTCGTCGCCGTGATTTTCCCAATGCCCCTCGAGAGCGGCAATCTTTGCCGGCTGATGTTGCAAGGTATTCAAGCCGTGAAAATCGCCGATCACCGCCTGAATCGGTGCGACGATCAGCACCATCCACATCGCCATCGAAAACATCATGCGAATCGCCGGATTGTCGCGGCCGCGCCGCAATTGCCACGCCGCCGACGCGCCGACGAACAGCGCGGTCGCGAGAAATGCCGCAACGCTCATATGTACCAGACGATAGGGAAAAGAGGGATTGAATATGATCCGCAGCCAGTCGACCGGGATCACCCGACCGTCGACGACTTCATAGCCCTGCGGCGTTTGCATCCAGCTGTTCGAGGCGATGATCCAGGTCGCCGAGATCAAAGTCCCCGCCGCCACCATCAAGGTCGCCAGAAAATGCAGCCCCGGGCCCACCCGATTCCAGCCAAATAACATCACGCCCAGAAAACCGGCCTCCAGAAAAAATGCCGTCAATACTTCGTAGGTCAGCAGCGGGCCGGTTACGCTGCCGGCAAAATCGGAGAAGTAACTCCAGTTGGTGCCGAACTGATACGCCATCACCAGGCCCGACACCACGCCCATGCCGAAATTGACGGCAAAAATTTTTGACCAGAAATAATACAGATCGCGAAACACTTCGCGCCGCGTATACAACCAGCAGCCCTCGAGTACCGCCAGATAACTCGCCAGGCCAATGGTGATCGCAGGAAATATGATATGGAACGAGATGGTGAAACCAAACTGAATGCGCGCCAGATCGAACGCCGTCAAACCGAGCATGTAGTGTTCTCCATGGAGCGAGCCGATGGATGCGCTATGCAAAAAGGCGAGCCATCGCGCATATGACCCAGTTTGCCACAGCTAGCTAAAGGCTTCCGCTGACTTTGCAACTTTATGCACGATAACGGAAAACCGAAAAACCGATAGCCCGGCATTCGCGGTGCCGCGCGTATCGATGGAAATTATTAAATTACCTTCACGTTTCACACCAAACTAGTAAGCGTGCTTATAATAAGCTTACATGATTTATCGCAGACCGTGCGCAACCGAATCCCCATGTCCAAGAAGCCTTACGACGCCGAACGCAGTATCGGCTCGCTGATCACCGATCTATCGCGCCTGGTGCGCCGCACTTTCAATCGGCATCTGCGCGACTCGGAATTGACCCAATCGCAATGGCAGGCCATCGCCTATCTGCGCCGCTGGCAGGGTATCAATCAAGTGGCGCTCGCCGAGCTAATGGAAATCCAACCGATCACGCTGGCGCGATTGATCGATCGCATGGCCGCTGCCGGCTGGGTCGAGCGCCGCCCCGATCCGCGCGATCGACGCGCCGTGCAACTGTTTCTAACCGACAAGGCCCAGCCGATACTCGCCAATATGCGCACCGCCGGTTCATTGTTCGAGGAGCAGGCGTTGGCCGGCATCGACGAACTGGAGCGCCAGCAGTTGATCGCCACGCTCGGTAAAATCAAAGCCAACCTCGCCTCGACGAAATCCTTAACCACTCATCCGGGCACCGTGCACGCGGCTCCGGTTCACTTAGTTAAATAGGCAACGTAGATGCAACGCCAAACCGCCACCAAAGCTCGCCTCGACGATGAAACCGCACCGCCGGTCATAACACCGGCTCCCGAACCCATCGCCGCTAAACCCAGCAGTACCAACAATAAACGCAGCCTGCGCCTGCGCTTGTTCATCTTAGGTCCGGCTGTACTGGCAGCATTAGCAGCGTTTTTATATTTCAACAGCGGACGCTACGTCGAAACCGACAACGCCTATTTAAAAGCCAACAAAGTAACCATTAGCCCGCAAATAGCCGGGCCGATCACGGCAATCTCGGTCAAAGAAAACCAGCAGGTTGCGCCCGGTACGGAGCTGTTTCGGATCGATGAACAACCCTATCGCATCGCGCTGGAGCGCAGCGATGCGCAATTGCGCACGGTGCAGGCGGAAATCGAAGGGTTAAAGGCCAGCTACCGGCAAAAGCAGGAACAGTTGAAGATGGCGCAGACCAATGTCGATTTCGCCGCGCGCGAATTGACGCGCCAGACGCAGTTGGCAAAGCAAAAGCTGACTTCGCAGGTGAAGCTGGATGAAGCCCAGCACAACGCGGATGGCTCGCGCGATCAAATGGCGGTGATTGCGCAAGAGCTTGCGCAGACACTCACCCAACTCACCGGCAACGCCGATATCCCGGTAAAAAAACATCCTCGCTATCTCGAGGCCGAAGCCAGCCGCAATAATGCCGAACTGAATCTACAACACGCCGTGGTGCTGGCGCCGTTTGCCGGCGTGACCAGTAAAGTACCGCAACTCGGCCAATACGTGGCCGCCGGCGGCGCAGTGATGAGCATCATTGCCACCACCGACACATGGGTCGAAGCCAACTTTATGGAAACCGACCTCACCAACGTGCGCGCCGGCCAGCCGGTGAAAATCCTGCTGGATACTTATCCGCATCACGAATGGAGCGGCTCCGTGCAAAGTATTTCGCAGGCCACCGGCGCGGAGTTTTCGGTGCTGCCGCCACAGAATGCCACCGGCAACTGGGTTAAAGTCGTGCAGCGCATACCGGTGCGTATCGCACTCGACGTAAAGCAGGACGACCCGCCGCTGCGCGTCGGTATGACCGCATCGGTAAAAATCGATACCGGCAGCCACCATACGCTGCGCTCGCTGTTTAATTTCGGCGGCACGCCTCCTGCCACCACCGACACAGCGCACTAAACACATGCCAGCTCAAGCCGCACTACTGCGCAATCGGTTTTGGGTGACGATCGCCGTCACCCTCACAGCGCTGATGCAAACCCTCGATAGCACCATCGCCAACGTGGCGCTGCCGCATATTCAAGGCAGCATGGCAGCCACTCAAGACGAGATATCGTGGGTCTTGACCTCGTATATTCTGGCGGCCGCCATCATGACGCCGCCGAGCGCTTTTCTCGCCAACCGCTTCGGCCGTAAAAATGTACTGGTGGCGTGCGCTGCCGGTTTTATCCTCGCTTCCGCACTGTGCGGCGCAGCGACATCGCTGATACAAATCGTCTGCTTTCGCTTTCTGCAGGGTGCGTTCGGCGCACCGCTCATGCCGATTATCCAAGCCGTGCTGCTCGATCTGTACACCGATAAAGAGCGCGGCAAGTCGATGGCGATTTTTGGTTTTGGCGTGATGTTCGGCCCCATCATCGGCCCCACACTGGGCGGACTATTGACCGATTTTTATAATTGGCGCTGGGTGTTTTATATCAATTTGCCGCTCGGTGCATTGGCACTTGCCGGCATGATTTTTTTCATGCAGGAAAGTGTGCGCGAGACCGAGCGCAGCTTCGACTTTTTCGGTTTTGGCTTATTGTCTATAACAGTCGCCGCACTGCAACTGGCGCTCGATCGCGGACAATCGCAGAACTGGTTTTCATCGACCGAAATCATTTGCGAGCTGATGGCTTCCGGTTTGTGTTTTTATTTATTCCTGGTCCACACCTTCACCGCCGAACACCCTTTCGTCGAACCCGACATGTTTCGCGATCGTAATTTCGTCGCCGGGTTGATCTTCAACTTTTTTGCCGCGTCGACGCTGATGGGTACAATGGCCTTAATGCCGATTTTCCTGCAAACCCTGCTTGGCATTCCGGTATTGACCGCGGGTATATTAATGGCGCCGCGCGGTATCGGCACGCTATTGTCCATGTTAGTTATTCCGCGACTCGCGAACATTGTCGATCCGCGCTGGCTATTGCTGATCGGTATTGTGGTAACGGGCCTCGCGATGGGTGAAATGGCACATTTTACGCTCGATATCGATACCCGTACGATTATTCGTACCGGCTTTGTGCAAGGCATCGGACTCGGTTTCACAATGGTTCCCATCAGCATTTTATTATTCTCGACACTGGATCGTCGCTACCGTACCGAAGCCTCGATGATGTACAACTTGTTGCGCAACCTCGGCGGCAGTTTGTTTATATCTTTAGTGGTGACATTGCTCGCGCAAAACTCTCAGGTTTATCACGCACAACTCACCGAGGCCATCACACCTTTTCAAGATACACTGCCCTCTATATGGGATTGGCGCTCCAGCGCCGGCGCGATGGCGTTGAATGGTGAAGTCACGCGGCAGGCATCCGGCATTGCTTACTTCAACGACTTCGCTTTGATGCAATGGTTGGCGTTAGGCACGATTCCACTCTTGTTACTGTTTCGCAAAGCGAAAATCAAACCGGTTAGCGACGAAGAAAAAGCCGTGCATTTAGAGTAATCCTTGCCGCGCCATTTTCGCTCGAGGATTTACCAATACGCATTTTAAAATACGCGCATGCGCAGGCTTTTAATCTCTAATTATTTGTCGAACACATCTGTTAAATCCTCGCCGCCGATGCGTACCCGGTCTAAGCGATATCGCCGACCTTCCCTGCGAGTTCAGTTGACCGAATTCCATCGCCGTCGGCCGGCGCATATATTGATAATTCTTCTTGCTTATCTCCTGCTTTCCAAGCCCACGCAGATTGAAATCAATCTGTCATACATGACTAGCCAGCCTGTTGAACTAAAGGTATCATTCGCTACATAAAGACAAAGCTTGTTCCGTAGAACAACGAGTCTCATAAGTTTTGTTAGGCCTCGCGCCAGTACAAATAATTCTAATTAGAGTAACCCGGTTAAGGAGATGACTGTGAAATACACGTTATTGGCTATCCCATTTACCACCCTTGCATTACTAACGGGCTGCGGCGGCAGCGGTTCCGGCGGCGATACCGCCGCAATCGTGACACCGACGCCTCCACCGCCTCCACCGCCGCCCCCGCCTGCAGCTCCACGCCCAACGGTTACCGTAACCGCACCAGCCACCGCAAGCTTTGCCGCCTTTGAAGTTAGTTGGGCATCGACCGATGCTACTGCGTGCACCAGCACA
>DATIED010000200.1:0-2297 GCA_035455965.1 Spongiibacteraceae bacterium | reverse complement strand
ATTGTGCAGATCAACGATGCGGCCGGGCAGCCGGTGTATCAAATTACACTGGCCGGCAATCCGGCGGGCGGCGATGATTTTACCGTGGCGGTTAACGCCGGCGGCAGTTCCGATAACCGCAACGCGCTGGCACTGGCGGGCATGAGTCTAACCAAAACGGTCGGCACGCAAAATTTTTCCGAGGCGTACGGCTTATTGGTTTCCGCGGTCGGTGCCACCACCGAAGCGGCGCAAAATAATCGCGATGCGGCCGATACGCTGCTCAATCAATCGCAGAGCAATCGCGATTCGGTATCGGGCGTGAACCTCGATGAAGAGGCGGCCAACTTGATTCGATTTCAGCAAAACTATCAGGCGGCAGCGCAGATTATCAATGCCGCGCGTACGCTGTTCAATTCGTTGCTGGCGGCGTTCCAGTAAGAAATTATTTGTAAAGATTGTTTGTAAAGATTCTTGGTAGAGGTAATCAATGGACCGCATTTCGTTATCGCAAATATTTTCGCAGGGCCTGCGCGGCATGAATACCTCGCAGAGCCAGGTCTATAAAACCCAGGGACAGTTATCGTCGGGTTTGCGCGTGCAGACGCCGGCCGACGATCCGATCGCGGCTGCGCAAATTTTGCAATTGACGCAGACGCAGTCGGAGATCGATCAGTATCAGAAAAATATTGCCGGCGGCACCAGCAGTCTGGAACTGGAAGATTCACAGCTCGGCGCGGTGACCACATTGCTGACGCGCGTGCGCGAACTGGCGATTTCAGCCGGCGACGGTTCGCTCGCGCAATCGGATCGCGCCGCCATCGCGGCGGAATTGAATTCGCGAATCGACGAATTGGCCGGCCTGGCGAATACGCGCAACAGCAACGGCGAATATATTTTTGCCGGCTTTCAAGGTCAGCAGGCGCCGTTCGTCAACAACTCCTCGACTTACACGTATCGCGGCGACGACGGCCAGCGCCAGGTGCAGGTCGGCACCAGCACTTTCGTGCCGATCAACGATAGCGGCAGTTCGATTTTTGTCGCGATACCATCGAGTCGTTTGCCGACCACGCCCGGGGTGACCAACACCGGCAACGCCACCATGGCGATGGGACAGATCGCCGATCTTGCGCAATTCAACGCGAGTTTCGGCGCGGTCGCCGCGCCCGGTTCGTCGAGCATCGATCTCAACGGTCACGTGCCGGTGCTGGGCAACCAGGTCGTTATCAATGGCGTGACTTTCACCTTCGCCGATGCCGGCACCGGCAATGCCGATGGCGTAACGGTGGTCGATCCAACCCACGTCACCGTCAGCACCGATTTAACACTCGCCACGGTCAATGCGAATACTACCGGCACGGCGCTGGCTGCCGCGCTCAACGCGGCAAAATCGGATCCGCAAACGGCTGCCGCGCTGGCGCCGATCACCGCTTCGATCGGCAGCGGCGTGGTGACGCTCAACGATATCAGGCCGGGGCTCTCCACCACGGTGGGACGCACCGTGACATTCCTGCAGGGCACCGGTGCCAGTTATTTCGGCGGCACGCCGCCGGTCGGCAATATGAACGTGACTGGCAGCGATGGCGGCGCCTCGTACACTGTCACCGTCAACATGACTGCCGTGCCGCCGACCTATCAGGTCGATAGCGTGCCGCCCGCCGTACCGGTTGCGACCGGCAACTTCGTCTCCGGTCAGCCGATTACGTTTAACGGCGTGCAGGTCGATATCGTCGGCACGCCCGGCGATGGCGATACTTTCACCGTCGGTTCGCCATCGACGCAGGATGTATTTACCACACTGCATAAATTAACCGACGGCTTGCTCCATCCAATCGGCGGCAGCACCAGCGAAAGCAGCCAGCGCATCGCCGATTTGATTTCCGAAAGTCTCGACAATCTCGATGCCGCGCAAACCAATGTCAGCACCGTGCGCGCCAAAATCGGCGCGCGCTTAAACACACTGGAAAGCAGCGGCGATTTGCAGGACGGTGTCGGTCTGGTGAATAAAAAAATATTATCGCAGGTGCGCGATCTCGATTACGCATCGGCCATCTCGCAACTGACGCAGGAAAATCTCGTGCTGCAAGCGGCGCAGCAAAGCTTCGCGAAAGTGAGTGGGTTGTCGTTGTTTAATTTCTTGAATTAACCTTGCAAATCTAGCTCTCCTCTACGCAGTAGGGGGAGGCAAGTATGGCACCGACTTGTCGCCCCTATGAAATAGGGGAGATGTCGCGCCAGCGACAGAGGGGTCAGGGGGTGCCCGGGGAGTCATTTCTTAAGCTCCACAAATATCCGTATCTTCACGTCGTCGATTTGCC
>DATIED010000199.1:0-2189 GCA_035455965.1 Spongiibacteraceae bacterium | reverse complement strand
AATTAGCCGCGGCCGACGACGTGCTCGCTACTTTGCGCGATGAACTCGAAACGCGCATCGGCGATCGCGGTGCGACGCTGTCCGGTGGTCAGCGACAGCGCTTGAGTCTGGCGCGCGCGCTGCTGGCCGAGCCGGATATTCTGGTGTTGGACGACGCGACCAGTGCGCTCGATGCCGTCACTGAGCGTACCGTGCTGAATAATTTACGCGGCTTGAGTCAACCGGAAAATTATGCCGATGGCTGTCGCTCGAGCGAATATTTAAGCACGGGCGCGCCCACCGTATTGATCATCGCCAGCAAATTATCATCGATTCTATTGGCCGATCGCGTGCTGCTGCTAGCCGATGGACGCATCGCAGCACAGGGCCGCCACGAGGAGTTGGCGCGCAGCAATGCGGCGTATCGCGATTTACTCGGCATCGATAGTGTGGAGGTGGCCCATGGCTGAAAACGTGCGCATGAAGCCGCTCAGCGATATCGAAATCGAAGAACTGATGGCGATGCAGGCACTCGATCGCAGTATGTTCAAGCGCCTGTTGCCGCTGCTGTATCCAGTGCGCAAACGCATCGCCGCGATGATTGGAATCGAAATTGTTTTAGTGTGCGCGATTTTTCTGCGGCCGTGGTTTATCCGTCAATTGATCGATCATGGTTTTGTACGTGCGGGTAGCGCGTTGACTATCGATCGACCGCTATTGATCGAATTGACTATCGGTCTCGCGATCACCTGGGCGGCACGCTTTTTACTGGCGGGCGGTTCGCAGTATCTGGCCGGCTCGGCGGCGCTGCGCGTGCTCAACGATTTGCGCGTGCGCGTCTTCAGTCACGTGCAAACGCTCAGCGTGCGCTACTTCGATCGCACCAAGGCCGGCCGCATCGTGTCGCGCGCCGATCGCGATGTGGATAGCCTGGAGCCGCTATTGATTCAGGGGCCGCCGGAATTGCTGTCGGCATTGTTGCGCTGTTTGGTGGCTAGCATTTTATTGTGGCGTATAGCGCCGCTGCTATTTTTTTCGCTGGCGAGCGTGGTGCCGATATTGGCGGTGGCGACGTGGTGGTTCAAGCGTATTTCGCAACGCACCTGGGCCAAAGTGGCGGAAAACCGCAGTCGTTTTACCGCGCATTTGGTCGAGACGGTCGCCGGCGTGCGCGTATTGCAGCAAACGGTGCAAGAGCGCGCGAATCTACAGCGCTATCAAGTATTGCTGCGCGATTTTAATCGCGCGCTGATCAGTGGCAATTTACGCTCGAGTTGGTTCGCGCCGTTTACCGGCGTGCTCACCACGGCCGGCATGGCGGTGCTGTTGGTGGTGGGAGGACGCGGTATTGCGCTCGGCAGCATGTCGTTCGGTCAGGTCGCCGAAAGTCTGTTCTATGTATTTTTGTTTCTCGGTCCGCTGCAGGAATTGAGCGATTTATTCGAGCGCTATGCCACCGGCTCGGCATCGGCGCAGCGCATTTTTCTTTTGTTGGACACGCCGGCGGAAATTACTGACCGCGCCGCAGCAATTTCTGTGGATAAGATACGCGGCGATGTCAGCTTCGACGCGGTGCGGTTTGCTTACGACCCGAATGCCGTCCAGCCGGTGATTCGCGATCTGCAGCTGAATATCCACGCCGGCGAAGTGCTCGCCATCGTCGGACCCACTGGTCACGGCAAGAGTACGCTGGTGCAATTGCTGACGCGATTTTACGAAGCCGATGCCGGCCGGGTGAGTATCGATGGGCGCGATGTACGCGATCTGGCGCAGAATAATTTGCGCCGCCATGTCGGCGTGGTGTTGCAGGACAACGTCTTATTCAGCGGCAGCATTCTCGATAATTTGCGTCTGGCCAGACCGCGCGCCAGCGATGCCGAGTTGATTGCCGCGGCGCGCGAGTTGGGTGCCGATGAAGTGCTGGAGCGGCTGCCGCGCGCCTACCACACCGAAGTGGGCGCGCTGGGCGCGCAGCTCAGCCATGGCCAGCGTCAGTTGGTGTGTCTGGTGCGCGCGTATTTGGGCGATCCGGCAATTCTCGTGCTCGACGAAGCGACGTCGGCGGTCGATATTCATACCGAGCGGCGTATTCAGCGCGCGCTGCGCCGATTATGCGAGGGCCGTACGGCAATTATTATCGCGCATCGGTTGGCGACGATTCGCGATGCCGATCGTATCGCCGTTATTAAACATGGCAGTGTAGTGGAACT
>DATIED010000198.1:0-6421 GCA_035455965.1 Spongiibacteraceae bacterium | reverse complement strand
ACCGCGTGCCGCGTTGCTCGGTACGCTGGCTGGCGTTTCCATTGCATTTATTTCACTGCGCCCGGCGCTCGAAATGTTTATGACGCCGGTGATCGGGGTGGTCTGTTTCGCCATTATTTTATTGAGCTGGTTCGGCGGCGTGCGCTACTTCAGAGGTGTGCCGGCAGGCTTGATCGCAATCGCGGTCGGTACCTTGATCGCCTGGGGCTCCACTGCGGTCGGCTTGAATTACGGCGGCCTGACGCTCGACAAATTAATGCAGTCGGTCGCGAGTTTCGGTTTCTCGGTGCCATTGCCCGCCTTCGGCCATGTATTTTCCGGCTTTCAATTTATCGGCGTGATTCTGGTCACCGCGATTCCATTCGGTATTTACGATTTGGTCGAAGCGATGGATAACGTCGAAAGCGCGGCAGTTGCCGGCGATAGTTTTCCGACGACGCGCGTACTGACCGCTGATGGCGTCATCAGCCTGATCGGCTGCTGCATGGGCAATCCGTTTATCAACGCAGTTTATATCGGTCATCCGGGTTGGAAATCGATGGGCGGTCGCATCGGCTACTCCGCCGCCACCGGTATCGCCGTAATCGTCTTGTGCTGGTTCGGCATTATCGCAGTGTTTTCCTCGCTGATTCCGGTGGTGGCGATCTCGCCGATACTTTTATACATCGGTATGTTGATCGGTTCGCAGGCCTTCCAGGAAACGCCGAAAAAACATGCGCCGGCAATTATTCTCGCGTTAATGCCGCACCTGGCAGCGTGGGGAAAATTGCAAATCGATAACGTGCTTGGCGCGGCCGGCACGAGTGCGGCGCAGGTGGGGCTCGATAAACTGGCGCAGACCGGCGTGCTGTATCACGGTCTCTCCGTGCTCGGCGGTGGCGCCATTCTCGGCGGCCTGATGCTGGGCGCCATCGCCGTGTTCGTCATCGAGCGCGCGTTTGCTAAGGCCTCGGCATTCGCACTCGCCTCCGCCGCGCTGACCTTTTTCGGCTTCATGCACGGCGAAGCAATCGGCATCGGCCAGACACCGACCGTAGCGTTTGCGTATCTCGCGGTCGCGGCAATTCTATTTGGCTGTGCGAAATTAGCAGCGGTGGAAGAAAAATCTCACGCAGAGTTCGAGCATGGCCACAGCCCTGCTGGTGCATAACGAAATTGTGCAATTTTCGTAGGGCGCAATAACCGCAGGGCATTGCGCCGTGCACACCACATACGGCGCAATGCGGCTTCGCCTTATTGCGCCCTACGATTAAATAGAGAATGAGTATGTCGACTTTTTTAAACAGCACTCCATACCCCTGGCCCTACGACGGCGATTTGCGGCCCGATAATACCGCGCTGATTATTATCGACATGCAAATCGATTTCTGCGGGGCCGGCGGTTATGTGGACAGCATGGGCTACGATATCGGGCTCACACGCAAACCGATTCAACCACTGATTAAATTGCTGGCCGCACTGCGCAGCGGCGGTTATCACATCATTCATACGCGCGAGGGGCATCGCACCGATCTCGCCGATCTGCCGGAGAATAAACGCTGGCGCTCGCGGCGCATCGGCGCCGGTATCGGCGATGCCGGTCCGTGCGGCCGCATTCTGGTGCGCGGCGAACCCGGCTGGGAAATTATTCCGGAACTGGCGCCGCTGCCCGGCGAACCCATTATCGACAAGCCTGGCAAGGGCTCGTTCTGCGCCACCGACCTGGAATTGATTTTACGTACACAGGGCATTCGCAATTTAATTCTGACCGGCATCACCACCGATGTCTGTGTGCACACGACGATGCGCGAAGGTAACGATCGCGGCTTCGAATGTATTTTATTGGAGGATTGCTGCGCTGCCACCGACCCGGCCAATCACGCCGCCGCGTTGCAGATGATTAAAATGCAGGGCGGTGTATTCGGTGCGGTTGCCAACTCACACGATTTATTGGCCGCATTGTTTTAAAAGCCGCTTAACGATCAAAACGCTAGGATCACACATGTCTCAACATATTGTCTGGCGCGATTTACTGACGCTCGACCCGGACGACCTCGAACTGCCGTGGCAAGTATTGCGCACCGGCGTGGATATTCTGCCGATTCACGGCAATGTGGAAAAGGGCTGTTCGAGCGCACTGTTACGCTATCGGCCCGGCGCCAGCGTGCCGCAACATTTGCATTCCGGTCACGAACACATTTTGATATTGCGCGGCAGCCAGGCCGATCAGCATGGTATTTACAGACAGGGAACATTCCTCATAAACATGCCAGGCGGCTCGCATCGAGTGGTTAGCGAAGAGGGGTGCCTGGTACTGGCCATTTGGGAAGCACCCGTAAAATTTCTCTAGGTTCCGCAGCTCTTGGGCATTAATTCTTGACAGAAATTTACTCGACTGTTATCAACGCAGCCATTCTTTAGCCGCGCCTTTGATTACGTAAGAAAAGGTTGCGCGACAAAAAGGGAGTATTGCGTTGAAATCAATATCGATGGTCGTCGTTTTATTTGCGTCCTCTTTATTTTTGTCCTCTTTATTTTTGATAATGGGCTGCAGCAACCGCGAGGTATACGATTCGCTGCAGGGTGCGAAACAAAACGAATGCAATAAAATTGTCGACAATAACGAGCGCCAGCGTTGCTTCGACGATGCCGGTAAAAGTTACGATCGCTATCGGCGCGAACGAGAGGCGGAGCCAGTCAAATAGTAAGCCGCGCCGCTAATCAGATAGACGGCGCGCTCGCAGCGGCAATTTTTTCTCTTCGCGACTATTTGTTTTTATACAACGACTCTAATTCTTATACAGCGATTCGGCGCGCACTTTTAATGCCTGGGCAACGCTGTCGAATGCCATTTTGATGCCTTCGCCGAACTGCGAGACGGTGCCTTTCGCGGCCGGGCCGACGAAGGTATCCGAGTGATGATAGGTGCAGCGCTGCGCATCGATGCTATCGATGTAGTGATCGTGCGTGACCTTGTCGCCGTCCTGCGAGGTGACCATATCCCACGACAACCGGCCGGGTGGCGAGATCAGGCAAAAATATTCGGTCATGCTGTTCTGCGCATTGGGATCGGCCATCACTATTTCCATGGTGATCGCGCCACCGATTTTCAGATCCGCCTCGACGCGCGGGTTGAACGGATTCCAGGCGCCGTAATTTTTGAAGTCGACCAACACATCCCATACCAATTGCGCCGGTGCATTGATTTCAACTTTGGTCGATACCACTGCGGCAGTGTCCGCGGTGCCAGCTGCTGTGCTCATTGATACTCTCCCCGATAAAAAACTGATTCGTCTGCAGCGCCGGAGTGTACACGCGCCACGGCGCCGATTCGAGCGCTTAACGCCAACCGCACCGCGCTTTTCGGCGCGATCCCGGTGTAGACTGCCCGGCGCGGGCATTACGGTTTTTTAATCTTCGCGCGCCGGTCCGCAAGCAATAATAGGCGCCGGCCCGCGGCTCGCTCCCGGCACAAGCCGCGCCCATTTCCCTCGCTTTGGAATTCCGATCATGACTACATTGAGCAATGAAGAGCTGACCCAACGCCTGCTGCGCCTCGAGGATATCGAGCAGATAAAGCGTATTAAATATCGCTATTTTCGCGCCATGGATAGCGGCGATTTCAGCATCCTTGAAGATTTGTACACGGACGATATCGAAGTCGACTATATCGGTGGCACGTATCGCTGGGAGTTGAAAGGTAAAAAGGAGTTAATCGCCGCACAGACCGCCTCGTTCAATGCCGAAGCAATCGGTTGTCACAACGGCCATCATCCCGAGATCGATATTCTCAGCCCCACCACGGCTACCGGCATTTGGTACATGACCGATATTTTTATGGATTTCAAACTAGGCGCGGTGTACTACGGCAGCGCGATTTATCGCGATAATTACACGAAAGTGAACGGCGTCTGGAAACTCAGCCGCACCACTTACAAACGCGTCTACGAACAAAAAGAAACACCGGAAAAGATGCCGGCGATCACCTTCAGCATGCTGGCGGAAAAGCGCGACAAACCAGCGGCCTGGGAGGCCTGGTGGACCCAGTTTCGTTGAAAAACCAATTGCGTTGAGACGCCAATTGCGTTGAGACGATAGCTTCGCTGAGCGCTGCGGGCGCCTGGCGATTAATGCAGCGTGCCCAGCTCGCTGCGATAAAACACCCAGCCGGCGCGATTCCGCTTGGCTGTGTACATAGCGATATCGGCGGCGCGCTTCAAGGCCTCCAGCTCGCTGGCATCGGTGGGGTATTGTGCAAAACCGATGCTGGCGCTGACCTCGACCAAACCGACACTGGTGCTGATCGGCTGCTCGATCGAACTGATCAGACGCTGCGCCATACTCTCGAGCAGTGCGCGATCCCGCACCGCATCGAGCATCACCATAAATTCATCGCCGCCGTGCCGGCTAACTACATCGATACTGCGCGAAGCGCTCCGCAGGCGATCGGCGACTACGCGCAACACCTCGTCGCCAACGTTATGCCCATGGCGGTCGTTGATACTCTTAAAGCCGTCCAGGTCGATAAAACATAATGTGAACAGTTGCGCCGAGCCGGCTGCGGCATCGATGCGGCGCTCGACCAGCGCATCGAAATTACGGCGATTTTCCAGTCCGGTCAGCGAATCGGTTCTGGCCAGACGCATATAACGCTGGTGCTCGGCGTCGCGCTCGCGCTGCAGGTTCGCCGTGGTGCGCTCATACACCAGTGCCATGGCCGCCACCGCACTGAGATTAAGGGAGGTGATCATGACGCTGGTGGCGGCGATATCGCCGCTGGCGATGGTCTGGATAAATGGATAACCGTCGATCTGCAGCCATACGAAAAGTGCGATAACCAGCAGCGTCAGCAACAGCATGCAGGTGCCCCAGCGCACGCCGCCGAATACGTAACCAAGAAGCGGCCCCAATACCAGCAACTGTGCCACCGGCGAGGTCGCGATGCCGGCCGAGACAAAGATACCGAACACCACCGCGATAAAGATCATGAATATCTCGATGGCGGCACAAAGCGCATAACTACCGCTGCGTTTTATCGTCAGCAGCATAATCGTATTGGTGCCGACGATAATAACGTCGATGCCAATACCGGCAACGGCGGAAGCGGGACTGGCAAAGGAGAAAAATACAAACGCCGCCACCGCAGTCAATAAAATATTGAAAATAATCAGCGCGGCGACCAGCAATCGTACGCGATGCAGGATATCCGCATCGCCATGCAATTTAGGATGAATGAAATAATCGAGCAGACGCCAGACGCCCTGACGCTCCGCACTATCTATCTGCATCGTTCTGCTTCGTTGTCATCGCAAAATATCTGGAATATAAAGCTATTGGTCGATCGAATGGGACGCGTAACGGCGGTAGTATCACTCCCGGTTATTACGCCCGTTATTGAGCCCATTATCAGGCTCGTTATTGGGCTTAAGTATAGGCGAGGATTCGCCCGCCACCCGAGCCTCGTTAGACCAGAGTGGACGGGCGGCGGCCCTTATTAAAACCGAAGAGAAAAACTGGACGGTTTTTATAAAGCCCTTAGCGGGTCTTATGGATAAAGCCCTTAGCGGGCCTTGTGAATAAAGCCCTTAGCGTGTTTTATGGATGATGTTCTCAGCGTAGTAATTGATTTCGCCGATCATCTGTTCCAGCGTGCGATCGTCCACGCCGCCGGCATAGGCATTGCGGAACGCCACTACGGTCTCGTTAACGCCCAGATCCTGCAAACGCTTGATGCCATCGAGCGTATAACCCTCGATCGACATCGCCTGCAGATCGAACTCCAGATGGTCGCGGCCATATTCCTTGCGGTAGGCATTGATCTTGGCGATCATCGGCGCGATATCCTCGGCGCTGCCACCGGCGCTGATCCAACCGTCGCCACGCAGGGCGGCGCGGCGCAAGGCCGGCTCGGAGTGGCCGCCAATCAGGAAAGGCACGGGCTTAGTCGGCACCGGGCACATTTTGACCGGCGCGAAATCGAAGAACTCGCCTTTAAAGCCAAAGTATTCGCCGGTCGATAAGCCACGGATGATGTCGATCATTTCGTCCATGCGCTTGCCGCGGCCATCCCACGGTACGCCGCAATTATCGAAATCTTCTTTCCACGGGCTGACGCCAACGCCGTACATAAAGCGGTTTTCGGTGATCACCGCCAGCCCGGTCAGCGACTTCGCCACCAATACCGGATTGCGGATCGGCAACTTCACCACCGAGGTCGAAAATTTCAGCGTGGTGGTCACCGCCGCCATCCACGGCACCAGCGTGAACGGTTCGATAAACGGTACGCCATCGAGGAATTCGCGCGAACCGTCGGGGTTGTACGGATATTTGCTGTCGGCTTCCTTGGGATAAAAAATGCTGTCGGGCAGCGTGAACGTATCGAACCCGGCTTTTTCTGCAGCGATCGCCAACTCGCGGTGCCATAACGGATTACACATGGACG
>DATIED010000197.1:0-3656 GCA_035455965.1 Spongiibacteraceae bacterium | reverse complement strand
ATAGTGACCACTCGCGGATCAAAAGTCCAGGTTTCAGCGCAAAGCCTCCAACTTCTTATTTTCTCGAGTCGAACAGCATGAAAACGATTGTTTTTGCCTACCACGATTTTGGCTGCATCGGCATCGAAGCGCTACGCGCCGCCGGCTACGATATCGCGGCGGTATTCACTCATCAGGACAATCCCAACGAGAATGTTTATTTCCGCTCGGTCGCCAAGCTGTGCGCCGTCAACGACATTCCCGCCTACGTGCCCGATCAGATCGATCATCCACTCTGGCAACAACGCATCGCAGAAATCGCACCCGACTTTATCTTCTCGTTCTATTACCGCGATTTGATTCCCAGCTCGATATTATCGCTGGCGGCTCGCGGCGCATTCAATATGCACGGCTCGCTATTGCCGCGCTACCGCGGCCGCGCCCCACTGAACTGGGTATTAGTAAACGGCGAAGCTTACACGGGCCTTACTCTGCACCATATGGTTGCGAAGGCCGACGCCGGCGATATCGTCGGCCAGTGCGATGTGTCGATCGACGATGCCGACACCGCGCAGACGCTGCAGCAGAAAATGGCCGTTGCCGCCGCCGCGTTGCTGAAAGAACAATTGCCGTTACTGGCCGCGGGCACAGCGACTCGCACCGTGCAGGATGAAAGTTTGGCCACTTACTGCGGGCGTCGCACTCCCGCCGACGGCTATATCAATTGGCAGCAGCCGGCACGCGTCGTGCGCAATTTAGTGCGCGCGGTCACGCAACCTTATCCGGGCGCGTTCACCTACGCCGGCGATCGCAAGATACTGGTCTGGGCCGCGAGTATCGCCACCACAACGCACAATAAAGAACCGGGCACTATCCTTGCGGAGAACCCCTTGACCGTCGCCTGCGCCGAAGGCGCGATAACTATCGACGCCGGACAAATCGATGGCGGCATTTATGTGTCCGGCGCGCAACTGGCCAAGGAGTTGAATCTGGTCAGCGGCCTGAAACTCGGCGCGCGCGCGAGCGATGTGGCCCGCGCTCATTATCGCAAGAAAGTATTGGTGCTCGGTATCAACGGCTTTATCGGCAATCATTTGACCGAGCGCCTGCTGAACAGCGGCCAATACGAAGTGTACGGCATGGATATGTCCAGCACCGCGCTGAAGCGCTTTCTCGCCCATCCCGATTTTCATTTTGTCGAAGGCGACATCAGCATTCACGACGAGTGGCTCGAATACCACATCAAGAAATGCGATATCGTGCTGCCGCTGGTGGCGATTGCCACGCCGCGCGAGTACGTCAAAAATCCGATTCGCGTGTTCGAGCTCGATTTCGAAGAAAACCTGAAGATCGTCCGCCATTGCGTGCGCTATAAAAAACGCGTGATCTTCCCCTCGACCTCCGAAGTGTACGGCATGTGCGAAGAGGAAGAGTTCGACGAAGATAACTCCAACCTGGTGCTGGGACCGATCAGCAAGCAGCGCTGGATTTATTCGGCCAGCAAGCAACTGCTGGATCGAGTGATTTGGGCCTACGGCGAAAAAGAGGGGCTGAAATTCACCCTGTTCCGCCCCTTCAACTGGATGGGACCGCGGCTCGACAGCTTGAATTCCGCGCGTGTCGGCAGCTCGCGCGCGATCACGCAATTGATTTTAAATCTGGTGGAAGGTACGCCGATTCGCTTGATGGACGGCGGCGAGCAGAAACGCTGCTTCACCGATATCGACGATGGTATCGAAGCCCTGTTCCGCATCGTCGAAAACAAAGGCGATCGCTGCGACGGCAAAATTATCAATATCGGCAATCCGTACAACGAAGCGAGCATCAAACAACTCGCGGAAATTTTGCTGGCGAAATTCGAAGCCCACCCACTACGCCAACACTTCCCGCCGTTCGCCGGTTTCAACATCGAGGAAAGCAGCGGCTTTTACGGCGCCGGCTACCAGGATGTACAACATCGCAAACCCAGCATCCGCAACGCGCGCCGCTATATCGATTGGCAACCCAGCGTATCGATGGAAAAAAGCGTGGAGAACACGCTCGACTTTTTCTTGCGCGGTGAACTCGAAGAACAAGGCCAATCGCGGCGCGACGAATAAGCCCGCCGACGCGAGATAGAGCGAATGATTCCGGTTGGCCTGCGCATCGATGTAGATACTTATCGCGGCACGCGTTTAGGCGTGCCCGCGCTGGTCGACCTGCTCGCGCGCTACGACATTCGCGCCACATTTTTTATGACGGTCGGCCCGGACAACATGGGCCGCCATTTATGGCGACTGCTAAAACCGCAATTCCTGCTGAAAATGCTGCGCTCCAACGCAGCCAGTTTATACGGCTGGGATATTCTGCTGCGCGGCACGTTCTGGCCGGGCGCCGTGATCGGCGATCGGCTGGCGGATGTCATCAGATTGCCGCAGCAAGCAGGTCATGAAATGGGCCTGCACGCCTGGGATCATCACAGCTGGCAGGTCAATATCGATCGCTACTCGCCAGCGGCCATGCAACAGCAATTGCGCGACGGATTTAATAAACTCGCCGATATTTTAGGCGCAGCACCCACTTGTTCGGCGGCAGCCGGCTGGCGCTGCAACGAAGCGGCATTATTATTGAAAGAACAGTTTCAATTTCAGTACAACAGCGATTGCCGCGGCAATCGTTTATTTCTGCCTGAAGCGAATAATCGCCTGCTCGCGCCGCAGGTACCGGTAACCCTGCCGACCTACGACGAAGTCATCGGCAGCGACGGCATCGATAACGATAATTTCAACGACTATATTCTCGAGCGCTGCAAGCCCGGGCAACTAAATGTCTACACCATTCACGCGGAAGTCGAAGGCATTGCCCTGCATCGGCAATTCGAGCAAATGTTGATACAGGCTCGGCAACGCAATATCGTGTTTCAACCGCTCGGCGATTTGCTGCGCAATATCGAGCGCGCATCCTTGCCGATCGATCGCGTCGTCAAACAAGCACTGCCGGGGCGCGAGGGCTGGCTGGCGTGGCAGGGCTCCGCAGCGAGCGTGGGCCAATAAATGCTGCCGGCTTACTTCGCACTAGGTATCTCTATCGTACTGACGGTTATCAGCCAAACGTTGCAGAAAAAAGTGGCCGATGATTTCGCCCGCGCCGATGCAACTTCCGCTCTGGCATTTTATTTTCGGCGGATTGCGTTCTGGCTGGCGATGGCGACTCTCGGCGGCGCCATGCTCAGCTGGCTGTTCGTGCTCAGCGCGATGGAAGTCAGCCGCGCCTATTCGCTGCTCAGCGTGAACTATGTATTGATGTTATTGGTTTCGCATTTTGTGTTTAAGGAATCGATCCCCAAAAGCCGTTGGCTGGGTGTCATAGCGCTGCTCGCCGGCATCTCGCTGATTGTGCAGAGCTGATATGCGCGTAGCGACCGGGCAAGCGCCAGCCGAGCACCGCAAGGGCCTGCTGTGCGCGATCGCCAGTGTGGTACTGGTTTCAATCGCGCAACTGGCGATGAGGTTTGGCATGGCGCAGGTTGCAATCGAATCGTTGCGCGCGCTGGATTCGTGGAGCGAGTTAAGCACAGCGCTGTTACAGCTATCGCCATCGGCTACGCTGCTGCCGGTTATTGCAGGCATGCTGTGCTACGCCGTTTCGGTTTTTTGCTGGATGGCTGCGCTGGGACGTCTGCCGCTGAATCTGGCCTA
>DATIED010000196.1:0-2909 GCA_035455965.1 Spongiibacteraceae bacterium | reverse complement strand
AGCGCCGCAGGCGGGCGGCCAATGGCGACGCACCTGTTCGAGATCGCCGTTGATACCGCCGCTGGCGACCAATACGTCGCTGCCATGAAATTCAAAACTTTCGCCGGTATCCTCGCGCGTGCCGGTGCAGCCGACCACGCGCCCGTCGGCTATTAAGAGCTGTTCGACGCGATGCGAAAAATGTAACGTCAGCGCGGCTCGTTGCGGCAATTTATCCAATTGCTCGATTAAACGGTCGGCCAGTCGCTGGCCGGTGCCCCAGACGATATGCCAGCGCGGCACGCTATTGCCATTGCGCTCCACCCATTGCGGCATCGGCAAAAAACCAACGCCCTGCTTGCGCAACCACTCGTAGACATCGTGCCGGCAATTTTCGACATAGGCCTGCGCCCAGCGATAGGACCAACCGTCGGCCGCACTTAATTCGCCGAAGCGCGTCCAATCGGCGAGCGCTAATTCCGGGCTGTCTTTAATACCGTGGCGGCGCTGAATCGGCGTATCGACGAATAATAATCCGCCGAAACTTTCCCTGGCGAGACCACCGAAATTGGTTTCGCTATCGCGATCGATCATCACCACGCGGCGGCCGCCGGCGATCAGCTCGAGCGCGGCGACGATGCCGGCGATACCGCCGCCGACGATGATGACCGCATCGTCAGAGCGAGGCATGCGGCGCGCCTTCCTGACGGCGCAGCTTAAGCGCGAGTGCGCTGTAATGCATACAAGAGTGCAGACAAGAGCGCAGGCAATAATGCAGACAAGCGTGCGAATGATGGTGCGGAATTGACATGCGGATTCTCGCGGTGGGCGACCGCTGGAATAATGCCCGTGGAAGGGGCATTATTCTGTCGGGTATCCGACATTAGAAACACATGGCCGAATAATAAATGAAAGCGTCCGAAGGTATTCACGGTTACCGCGCGCTGTTGCTGACCGGCTACTGGTTTCGCACGATTTCTGCGGCATTGCAGGATTGGATAATCGCCAGCGCCACCTTGCGCAGACTCGCTGCCGACGAGCGCGTATTTGCGCGCGGCGCGCCGCCGTGCGGACTGTACGCGGTGGTCGAAGGCGCCATTCGCGCCACCGGCGTATCGCCGGCCGGTAAAGAGGCGTTGCTGACTTTGATCGAAGCGCCGCACTGGTTCGGCGAAATCGCGTTGTTCGACGGTCTGCCACGCACGCACGACACCATCGCGGTCGGGCCGACGACCGTGGTGCATATCGCCCAGCCAGCATTGGAATCCTTGCTGCGCGAACAGCCGCAATACTGGCAGGCCTTCGGCCTGTTGCTGACGCACAAATTGCGATTATCTTTTCTGGTGCTGGAGGATACCGCGCTGCTGCCGGCGCCGGTGCGCCTGGCGCGGCGCCTGCTGATGATCGCCGAAGGTTACGGCGAGCGCTCGAATCAAGAGCGCCGCATCATCGCGCTGCAACAGGAACAGCTGGCGATGATGTTGTCGCTGTCGCGGCAGACCACCAATCAAATTCTGCAGGATCTGGGCGCGCAGGGCATCTTGCGGTTGGCGCGCGGCGAAATCGAAATTCTCGATATCGATAAATTGCGCGCGGCCGGCACGGCGCTCGATTGAGCCCCGGCCCTATGAAACCGTGTTTAATGTCGGCTACCCGACAGTGCGGGTATTTGTTAATCGGTTACATTGCCGCCAGCGCTCAATAATAAAATTGTCCGGTTGTTTACCCGACTACATTAATAGCAACTGATTAGCGGTCGTTCGTTAGGCTGCCAGCTCATCAGGCCCAATTCATTAGCCTCGGTTCTTAAGACAACAGGCAGTCGACGGAGAATTCATGAAGCGTATTCTGTTTGCGCTGGTCGTTCCGATTTTTGCTTTGGCGACGACGCTGGCGCACGCCGCTGACGGCAAGGCGTTATTTCTTACCTGTCAGGCCTGTCACGGCGCCGCCGGCGAAGGCAATCGCCAGCTGGGCGCGCCGAATATCGGCGGTATGGATGCATGGTCGGTCGAGCGCCAATTGAATAATTTCGCCAACGGGTTACGCGGCACGGCAAGCGGCGACGGTTACGGCGCGCAGATGCATGTCGCAGTGAGCGTGTTGGCCACGCCGGCGGATCGCACCGCAGTTGCAACTTATATTGCGAGCCTGCCGCGCAAGGCACCGCCCGCCAATGTAAAAGGCGATCTCACCAACGGCAGCAATTACTACAACGCGGTTTGCAGCGCCTGCCACAACGCCACTGGCTTCGGCAATCAAGCGATGAATGTGCCGCGCCTGGCCGGCGTCGATATCGTTTATCTGACACGCCAATTTGCCGCCTTCCGCGCCGGCACGCGCGGTTATCACAAGGACGATAAACTCGGAAAGCAAATGCGCGCCGCCACCGGCATGTTGCCGGATGCAAAAACCGAACAGGATGTCTTCGCCTACATCGCCAGCTTAAAACCCTGATGACAAAGCGGCTGCACCATATTGGCCTGATCATCGCCGGCGTATTGCTGGGCGCTGGCAGCGCAGTTGCCGAAATTACGTTATCCAGGGTATGCCCTGCCAGTTTCGAATTGCGCGCTGGGACGTGCCGCCTGAATACGCCGTATCAACAATATCCCTCGTTGCAACAGGCCGGTGTCGGCGGTTTAAAAACCGGTCTGCCGCCGATTCGCGATGGCTTCACCGCGCAGCAGATCGATCTCGGCCGCTACTTGTTTTTCGATCCGGTGTTGTCCGCCAATGGCAAAGTCGCCTGCGTCAGCTGCCACAATCCGGATAAAGGTTTTGCCGACGGCCGCGCGCGCAGTATCGGCCTCGACGGCACCGAGATCGCGCGCAATGCGCCGAGTTTGTGGAACGTCGGTTTTCTCGGCCGCTTTTTTTGGGACGGTCGCGCGCATTCGCTGGAAGAGCAATTGCACGGGCCGTTATAC
>DATIED010000195.1:0-5824 GCA_035455965.1 Spongiibacteraceae bacterium | reverse complement strand
AGTCGCCATTGTCGATGAGATCGCGCGAAGAGTATTGCCGGATGCCAGCCGGTACAGAAATTTTTCACGCCGCCAGCAAAGCTTAAAAATATTGACTAAGCTTCAGCAAGTATTCTGTAGTTATCATCTTTCGGTCGGCGCTAATCTAATTCTAAAGCAGGCGCTACGTTAAATATTTCATAAAATTGTGTACGACAAACGACGATGCGATTTACACCACTGCTAACGCTGCCGATAGGCCTATCGATCGCAGCCATCCTGCATGCGAATGCGTTGCAGGCGGAACCGCTGCTGCGGGTCGGCGTGGATACCGTCTATAACGATAACGTTAATAACGGCGCGGTAGCCGATCAGAAAAAATCCGATACGGCCGTCTCGACGCAATTGAATCTCGGCCAGGTGTTTGCGCTGGACGACGATGCGGCGCTGAGCCTGGCGGGTACGCTGGCGGCGCAGAAATTCGCTCACTACGAAGGTCTCGATAATACGGCTGTCGGCGGGCTGGCCAGTTATTCGCGCAAACTGGGCCTGGGGCGCGATGCGCCGCGGCTTTCGATGTCGGCATCGACCGCGCATGCCGATTACCGCAATTCGGTGCGCGATGGCTGGTCATATCAGGGTAATATCGGCATCAGTAAATATTTAAGCGAGCGCTGGCAGGCGCGTCTTGCCTATATTATTTATAAGTTCGACAGCGATTCCAGCAGCGCCGAGGTGCCCAATTTATCCGGTGCTGCCTTCGATCAAATTGCACATAGCGTCGCCATTGATACCACTTATTTTTACGACTCCGGTACGGCATTACTGGCCGGTTATAGCCGGCGCAGCGGCGATGTCACCGCGACCACGCGGCCCGGGCTCGATATTTATCGCGTCAGCAGCGCCATCGAAGATGACGAAGTGTTTGGCGACGGTTTTTACGCTTATAAATTACGGGCGATAACGCACGATGTTTATGTCGGCCTCAGCGAAGGTATCGGCGACCACAGTTCGATCAATCTGCGTTATTTGCGCCGCCTTAGTTACGGCCGCGAAGATTTCGATTATTACAATAGTATCTTCACTCTCAGCTGGCTCTACGCTTATTAAAGAAGAGCATCTATGCGCGCTTCGGAAAAATTTTTACAGGTATCGCTGATTTTGCTGTTGCTTGCATCGAGTGGGACTGCCGGTGCTGCGGAGCTGCGGGTCAGTGTCATCGATCAAAACGGCAAGCCGGTCGAGGATGCGGTGGCGGTGCTCGAGCCGGCCGGGGTGTCGGCCAGTGCCACGAGCGGTTCGGTGGTCGCCACGATGGATCAGGTCGACAAACAATTCGCGCCGTTCGTATTGGCGATTCAAGCCGGCACGCAAGTCGCATTTCCCAACCACGATAATACGCGCCATCATGTGTATTCGTTTTCGCCGGCGAAGCAGTTTCAACTACCGTTATATGCGGGTGATACGGTGCCGCCGATCGTGTTCGATAAACCGGGTATCGTAGCCATTGGCTGTAATATTCACGACTGGATGCTCAGTTATATCTACGTGACCGATACGCCGTTCTTCGGCAAAACTGGGAAGGGCGGCGAGGTAGCGATTACGCAATTGCCGGCGGGGTCCTATACCGCGCATATTTGGCATCCCGCGTTGCGCGGCCCGGAAGCCGATACGCAACGCACCTTCACGCTGGTCGCCGACGAACACAAAGCGTTGCAGTGGCAGATTGCCCTGGGCTCGCCCTCGGTACAGCGGCGTGCGCCGTTGCCGCACTCGCAGACCTATTGAAGCAAGCTCGTTCAGCGTTTGTGTGCACTGTAGTCGAGAAATTTAAAAAATCGCGAATTACAAAAGCAATCGCGAATTACAAAAACAGTCGCGAGCTATCAAAACAATCGCAAACCACCAAGACACTTATTTATAACTACCGCAAAATAATCCGCCGGTAGCGAGTGCTGCAATGTTCGCTACCTGCGGATGGTGTGGCGCAGGCAGGATTAGCTGAGAGCCCGCTGCCTTTTGCGGCGCATGGTCAGCGTGCCGAGCGCGCTCGAACCGAACAGCCAGAACGCGCCCGGCGTTGGTACCGGTGCCACGTTCAATACGCCGGAATAACTGCCGCCCGCCGTGCCGGAAACACTGCCGCGCAATTCCAGCACGTAAGTGCCGGCGCCAAGCAGCAGATTGTCGAGGACCGAGACGGTGATGTTGCCGCCGGGTCCGATCTGCGAACTCCACGCTTCGATAGCGCCACCCACCGGGTTGCCCAGCACGGGCAGCGATGCTTGCGTCGTCGCGTTGTAGAGGCGCGCCTGCAAATTATCGATGGTAAAAATATTATTCAAATTGATGGTCGAGCTCACCGAGTTTACGGTCGCGCCGCCGATCGTGAAAACATAGTCGTCGTAGAACTCGAAATTGATGCCAGCCGACGAGCCCATTGCCGGCGTGTAGAGCGTGGTGGACAAACTGCCATAGCTATTGCCGTAGTTATAGGTATTCGCCGCCGTCGCGTCGGTGATGGTGCCGCTGCCGGCGATCCCTGCTGCGGTTTGGTTGTAGCTGAGATTCAAGGTTGCTGCGTAAACCTGCGTGCCGCCGAGAGTTAGGAGGGTGCCGAGCGCCAGCGTGCGCGCGGCAACCGAAAACATCGCATTAGACATGGCCATTTCCTTGGTTTTTTTGACAATTTTTTGATGAGTAGACGCCGGAGTCGGTCGACTGCGAAAACGCGCAAATACAGCAACTCGCAATACAACGACGCGCAAGTGCAATGGCGTTTTAGCGAACCTTGCGGCGCACGATAAACAAGCGTCGATAGCGCGCACTAGCGCGTTTTGATGAATTTCTCGCGCTACGAGTCGTGTGGCGAATGTCGACCGAATGCAGCACAAGCGCGGTTATTTTGTACGCGCTTTTTAGTTGCCGCCTGAGGGGGAGTGAATACGCCGACGATTCAATTGGCGTCGGGACGCGGTATCGCCAGCCAGTTTAATAATTCGGAGGGCGGCAGCGGGCGCGAATAAAAGTATCCCTGCGCTTCGTCGCAGCCGCAGGCTTTTACGAAGGTTAATTCCGATTGCGTTTCGGTGCCCTCGGCGACAATTTCCAGCGACAGACTTTTCGCCAGTGCGGCGATGGCGCGCACGATCGATTCATTGACCGGCAACTTTTCGATATCGCGAATAAACGATTGATCGATCTTCAGGCGATCGACCGGAAAGCGCCGCAGATAGCTCAGGCTCGAAAAACCGGTGCCGAAATCGTCGATCGCTAACTGCAGTCCGATATCTTTCAGCGCGTTCAGCGTGCCGAGCACCGTCGCGGCGTGATGCATGACGATGCTCTCGGTCAACTCCAGCTCGACATGGCCAGGATCGACCCCGGTTTCCAGCAATACTTGCTGTACGCGCGCGCTGAAATCGCTTTGTTGAAATTGTACGGCGGAGATATTTACCGACATGCGCAGCGGCTGCAATCCCTGGCGCACCCATGCCACTTGTTGTCGACAGGCTTCGCGCAATACCCAGTAACCGATCGCGACGATCAGTCCACTTTCTTCGGCGATGCCGATAAAGTGAATCGGCGGCAACAGGCCGCGCTTCGGATGCTGCCAGCGCACCAATGCTTCGACGCCGACCACGCTGCCACTGGCGAGACAAATTTGCGGTTGATAGTGCAGCACTAATTCGCCGTTATCGAGCGCGTGGCGCAGATCGGTTTCCAGCGATAGGCGCTCTACCGAATACATCGATAAGCCCGGCTCATACTGGCGAAAAATATTGCGGCCGTTCGATTTCGCGTCGTACATCGCCGCGTCCGCTTTGGCGAGCAGGTTCTCGCAGTTGTTGTCGTCTTGCGGATACAGGGCCAGGCCGATACTGGCGGTGATAAATAACTCGCGCTCGAGTACCGTGAACGGCGCCTGCATGGCATTTAACACGCGCTGTCCCAAGGTGTTGGCTGCATGCGTATCGTCGATGCCATCCAGCAGAATCGCAAACTCGTCGCCGCCGAGCCGCGCCACCGTATCGCAGTTGCGCACGCAGTTTTGCAGGCGCTCGGCCACCGCGCGCAGCAGACAATCGCCAAAGCCGTGCCCCATCGAATCGTTGACCTGCTTGAACCGGTCGAGATCGACGAACAGCAAGCCGATCAATGTGCCGCTGCGCGCCGATTCGCGGCAGGCCTGCTGCAGGCGATCGGTCAACAACATGCGATTGGGGATCTGGGTCAGCGGATCGTAGTGCGCCAGATAATACAATTCCGACTGCTTGCGCTGGGTGATCTGGTGCAGTAGATCATGCGCGTTGGCGAGGCCGATATATTTGCCGTCGGCGATGACGATAAAGCCGCTGGTCATGCGCTGCAGACCGGCGTCGATAAGAATCTGGGCGACGTCGTCAATGTTGGTGTCGACCTCGATGCGCAACGGCTGAAAATCGATCGCCGTAGTCAGCGTCGTTAGTTGCTCCAGCTTTTTTTTGCTGTATAGCTCGCGCGCGAACGCACGGCCGAAAAACTCGATAAAGGCGTGGCGCTCGATCAAGGCAAAGGGCGTGTTGCAGGCGTCGACCACGGGTATGGCGCCGAGGTCGGGATTTGCGAAAAAACGCTCCAGCACACTCAGGCAAGTCGCTGTATGCAGCACCGGCGCGATATAGCGGTGCAACTGGCCGGCGGAGGGAAGCTCCGGTAGGTCAGCGCGGCGCCCGGCCGGGCAATTGCCATTAGTCTGGGTTCTATCGGCGCGCGCCGAAGACTGCGCAACCAATGAGTTTTCGATCATCGAGCACCTGTTTATTTACTGCATGGCTGAGGGGCATGCGGTTGGGGCCTCGCTGCCGACAAGGGCTGAACAGGCGACCCACCGGTCCCGGCGCAGTATGCGAATAAACGATGACACCGGCGTTACAGTTCTGCGCACGGCAGGATGCTAAACTGGCAGTGGTGGTTTGGCCCGGTGTCTGCCAGGCCTGCTCGTCAAAGCCGAAGCAAAGACCGATAGCGCAGGTCGTTTACGCACGGCGTTGGCGATTGCGGTAGGATATTGAATGAAGCGGTGCATTCGATGTTTGGATGGTAGAGCGTGACAACAATAAAAAATATTCCGGCCGCAGCGGCCTATGTGCTGGGCGCCATAGCTTGTGTGTTAGGGCTGTCGGTTGTCGGCGGCTGGGCGCTTGGTATTTCGGTACTGCTCAGAGTTGCACCGCAATGGCCGGCGATGGCGCTGTATTCGGCTATCGCGCTGGCGCTATCCGGGGCGGTGTTGTGGGCGCCGGCCTTGCTGGGCGGCCTCCAGGTGCGGCGTATGCGCCTCGCTTGCGCATCGATATTGATTACATATAGCGCGCTCGCGCTGCTTGAAACACTACTGGATTTCGATCTCGGTATCGAGCCGCACGCCCTGCATCGGGCGCTCAACCATAACTTCAAATGGCCGGGGCGCATGGCGCCGAGCACGGCTTTCTGCTTCATATTGCTGGGGGCGGCGTTCCTGCTGCTGAATTATCAAGAGCGCTATCGCCTGGATTTCGCGATCCGGGCATTGGCGATTTCCGTCGCGCTGCTGGCAGCCATCAGCTTGTTCGGTTACCTGGGAAGCGTCGAGTTTCTGTATTCATGGGGCGGCATCACCACGATGGCGGCGCACACCGCTTTTGGCCTGGTGCTGGTTGGTCTGGGTGTCTGGTTTACCTCGTACGCGCAGAGCGCGCGCGAGGATGTGGCGGTGGCGCGCATCATGCGGATGGCGACGGCCTTGCTGGTCACGCTCGGCATCGTTACCGGTTTGACCAGTTTCGCACTGGCGCAGCGCCAGACCGAGCTAAGCGCCGCCAAC
>DATIED010000194.1:0-4700 GCA_035455965.1 Spongiibacteraceae bacterium | reverse complement strand
GATTTATCTGCAGGCGGATATCGTGCGGTTGGCGCAGGTGATTTCCAATTTGCTTAACAATGCCGCCAAATATACGCGCGCGGATGGTCATATCGCGTTGACCGTCGAGCATACGTCCGAGGAGGTCACGATCCGTGTGGCCGATAACGGCGTCGGTATCTCGCACGAACTGCAACCGAAAATTTTTGACATGTTTATGCAGGTCGATGGCAGCCGCAACCGCGCTCAGGGTGGGCTCGGCATCGGTTTGACACTCGTTAAACGCTTAGTGGAGTTGCATGGCGGCAGCGTCGAAGTATTCAGCGGCGGTCTCGAGCAGGGCAGCGAGTTCGCCGTGCGCCTGCCGATTCGCGATACTGTCGAAATAGCCAGGACCGCCCCGATCGCAGCCGCTGGGGATCTGTCGCACTTGAATATTTTGATCGCGGACGACAATCGGGACGCCGCCGATACGCTTGGCTATTTATTGCGCGGTCTGGGCGCTTCGGTAACGGTGACGTATGGTGGCGCGGAAGCGTTGGCCGCGTTGGATCTGGCGCATACCGATGCGGCAATTTTGGATATCGGTATGCAGAATGTGGATGGCATGCAAGCGGCCCGCCGTATCCGCGCACAAAATGGCGGTGCGGCCATCGCTTTAATTGCATTGACCGGCTGGGGTCAGCAGCAGGATATTCTCGATACCAAAAATGCCGGCTTCAATCATCATTTAACCAAGCCGGTCGATATTCCGCAGTTGTTGAGTTTATTGGCCGGCATCGCTGTCCCTAAATCTGCGCTGCTTTCCTGAGTCCACGCAGCTTTTTTCAATACCTGTAACTTTTCTCAATCTTTACGGCCTTCGCTGCCCATCTCGACTCCCATCCGGCTTAGTGTTTGTAAGCCACCTCGACGGGCGCTGCCCAGGCGCGCTTTGCAGGGCTTTTCGAAACAGGCTACCATTGCGCACTGCAATGCAGCATTTCGATTGCATCTTAATAATTTCAACGACACGATAATTCCAACTCGATAACTCAACTCATAACTACACAGGGATCATTGAATGAAAGCTATAAAGGCACTGTTATTTTCTGCTGTCGCGCTCAGCCCGGTAATCGCTAACGCTGGCAGCAACTGGTACGGGCTGGTCTCGGTCGGTCAAAGCACCTACGACATCAGCAAAGGCGACACCGACGACTCTATTACGGACGCCGGTTTAACCCTCCTTTCGTCCAAGCTCGATGACACCGATACCGGCATGAAATTTCAAGCGGGTTATCAGTTCAGCCCCAACTTTGCTGTCGAAGGCGGTTACGTAGATTTGGGTCGCGCCAATTACAAAGTCGATGTGGTCGGTGGCAACGCTAAATTGGATCTGCATGCCTGGGGTTTTAATGTCGACGCGGTAGGCATATTGCCCGTGGGTGCTGGCTTTTCGATATTCGGTAAAGTTGGTGGAATCTTCGCGCGCGTCGATTCCGATATATCGGCGACCGGTGCCAACGGTAGCGCTTCCGACACCTCCGGCAAAAACAGCTTTAAACCGACGTTTGGTTTAGGCGCAGCTTACGACCTCAATGAAACATTGAGCGTGCGTATCGAATACGAACGCTTCGCCGATCTGAAAAGCGAAGATGCGGGTAGCGGCGATGTCGACCTGGCTACGATCGGCCTGGTTGCTCATTTCTAGATAGTTGCTCACTTCTAAATAGTTGCTCATTTCTAAATAGTGAATCGATCGATACCGTTCCCAGTATGTCTGGGAACGGTAATTTAATGACTATTGATTCGATCCCCGCCGGTTACGCAACCTCAAATAAAGCCGCTGCGCCCTGGCCGCCGCCGATACACATCGTCACCACGACATATTTCGCGCCGCGTCGTTTACCCTCGATCAATGCGTGACCCGTGCAGCGCGCGCCGGTCATGCCGAATGGATGGCCGATCGAGATCGAGCCGCCGTTAACGTTCAGACGCTCTTGCGGAATACCCAATTTATCGCGGCTGTACAGCACCTGCGACGCGAATGCTTCATTTAGTTCCCACAGACCGATATCGTCGATTTTTAAATTGTAGCGCTGCAATAACTTCGGTACTGCGAATACCGGACCGATACCCATCTCATCGGGTTCGCAACCGGCGGTGGCAAAGCCGCGGAAATAACCCAGCACCGGCAGGCCGCGCTGTTTGGCGATGCTGGCTTCAGCTAACACGCAGGCCGAGGCGCCGTCGGATAATTGGCTGGCGTTGCCGGCGGTGACGAAACAATCGGGACCATCGACCGGTTTCAGCGCGCTTAAACCGGCCAGGGTAGTTTCGGGGCGGTTGCCCTCGTCCCTGATCAACAAGACGTTTTCTTTGCCGGTGACGTTGCCTTGTTTATCGAACAGTAATTTGGTGCTGGGCATCGGCACAATTTCAGCGTCGAATTTACCGGCCTGCTGCGCGGCGGCGGTGCGACGTTGACTCTCCAGCGAATATTCGTCCTGTGCGGCGCGGCTGATGCCATAGCGGCGGGCGACCAGATCGGCGGTTCTGATCATCGGCCAATAGATTTCCGGTTTGTGTTGCAGCATCCATTCGTCTTCGAGGCGGTAATTGTTTTTGTGCTCGCGCAGCAGCGATACCGACTCGACGCCGCCGGCTATCGCGAAATCGATTTCGCCGGTTTGAATGCGATTGGCGGCCATCGCAATGGCCTGTAGACCGGACGAGCAATTGCGCGCGACGGTGGCGGCGCCGACCGTCACCGGCAGTTCGGCGCGCAAGGCGCAATGGCGCGCGAAGTTGCTGCCCTGCGTGCCCTCGGGGTGGCCGACGCCGATCAGCACATCGTCTATTTCGGCGCCGTCGATGCCGGCGCGCTGCAACGCCGCAGCCACCACGTGACCGCCCATCGTTACGCTATTGGTATCGTTGAAAGCGCCGCGAAACGCGCGGCCGATCGGGGTGCGCGCGGTGGCGACAATTACTGCGTCTTTCATCTTGACTCCTCGGCCAGGCGCTGCCGCCTGATGTGATGTTCACCAATTATTAATTTTCAGCGGGATGAATAACTATTATCATCGATGAAAAATGATAACCCAAGCATACTGTCGCCGCGCAATTCTTTTTTGGTGGACTGCCATTTAGTTGCTGAATAGTTTTCAGCTGCGTGGATCAGCTGAGCGGAATAGTTTTCTAATTATTATCGGAGCAGGAATATGACCGTTCGCTATCACACAGTCGGCGCCATCGCCGTGCTCACCGTCGACAATCCGCCGGTCAATGCGCTCGGCCACGCGGTGCGCCTCGGTCTGGCCGATGGCTTGCAGCGCGCGCGCGGCGATGCGGCGATTGCCGCGGTGGTGATTATCGGTGCCGGTAAAACTTTTTTCGCGGGCGCCGATATTCGCGAATTCGAAAAACGCTTCGAGCCGCCGATGGTGCGCGATATTCAGGCCGGGCTGGAAGTTTTCAACAAGCCCGTGATCGCGGCAATCCACGGCACCGCGTTCGGCGGCGGCCTGGAGGTGGCGTTGTGCTGCCATTGGCGCGTCGCGGTGGCGAGCGCGTTATTCGGCTTGCCGGAAATTAAACTGGGTTTGATGCCGGGCGCCGGCGGTACCCAGCGGCTGCCGCGTTTGATCGGCATCGAGCCGGCGTTCGACATGATGTATTCGGGCAATCCGGTGGCTGCCAACACCGCACATGAGTTGGGCATGATCGATGCGATTATCGATGGCGATTTGCTGACGGGTGCGATCGACTTCGCCGAGCGCGTGGTTGCGGAGCAGCGGCCGCTGCGCGTGATCAGCGCCGACGATACGAAAGTCGGCACTGATCACGCCGAATTATTTGCCGAATTGCGCAAGCGCAGTACGAAAAAATCGCGTGGTTTAATCGCACCGGAAAAAATAATCGAAAGCCTGGAGGCCGCCTGCCGTATGCCGGTCGCTCAAGGCTTGTTATTCGAGCACGAATGTTTTCAAGCCTGTTACGACAGCCCGCAGCATTATGCCGCGCAGCATTTATTTTTTGCCGAGCGGCAGGCGCGCAAAATAGCCGATGTACCCGCGACCGTTAAGGCACTGCCGATTCGCAGCGCGGCGGTGGTCGGTGCCGGCAATATGGGTGGCGGCATCGCGATGTGTTTTGCCAATGCCGGTATACCGGTCACCATCGTCGATGTATCGAGCGCAGCGGTGCAGCGCGGTCTGGAAGCGATTCGAAAAAATTATGCGGCATCGGTGGCGCGCGGCAGTCTCAGCGAACAAAAAATGGCGACGGCGCTGCAGCTGATCGACGTTTCCACCGAATACGCCGGGCTGCGCAATGTCGACATCGTCATCGAAGCGGCATTCGAGGATATGCCGGTCAAGCAGAAAATTTTTACCGATCTCGATCGCGCAGTCGCGCCGCATACCATTCTCGCCTCGAATACTTCGACATTGGATATCGATGCCATTGCCGCCGCCACGCAACGGCCAGCCAAAGTGATCGGTACGCACTTTTTCGTGCCGGCCAACGTAATGAAACTGCTGGAAAACGTGCGCGGTACGCAGAGTTCGCCGGAAACTATCGCGACCGTCATGGAGTTGGGCAAGCGCCTCGGCAAAGTGTCCGTGCTGGCCGGCAACTGCGATGGCTTTATCGGTAATCGCATGTGGCAGTTTTATACCAGCGAAGCGGAGTTTTTGCTGGAGGATGGCGCCACGCCGGCACAGGTCGATCGCGCTGTC
>DATIED010000193.1:0-3106 GCA_035455965.1 Spongiibacteraceae bacterium | reverse complement strand
GAATTGGCCGCCGTTGAAAATAGGCACGTAATGCAGTGAATACTCGGCGCCAATTTCCTCCAACATCACCGCGACCTTCAATACATTGGGACTGACAATGCCGTAGAGTTTAATCATGAAGCCTATCCTCTATCATTTTATGGCTGCAATTTATCGCTGCATTTTATTACTGCACTTTGTTACCGGGGATGTTCACTACTCGGTTTCATCGCCAAACAAATGAGAGGCGGCCTCGCCGGAGAGCTGCCCAAAGTCGGGCACCTCGACCTTCCCATCCGCTTGTACTTGTTCGCAGTGAATACTGTGCCGCCGAAAGACCAGTGTTTTAATAAGCCAGGCGCCGTCATCCCGTACGTATTCGGCATCATACATTCCGGAAATGCGAATAACGGTCCGCGATGCGACGTTGTACGCAAACATGAACAAGCGCCAGCTTGCGTTGGCCGCGTCGGCTGCCGAAAATTTAATGATGGGATTGAGGCCGAAGTGGTTTTCCTGGCGCGCCGGGTCCATGCCAAGCTCGATAAAAGTCTGCACGAACTCATCGCGGCTGGTCCAGGTTTGCATGCCTTCAAACTCGATGTGAATGCTGCCGGGAAAAAACAGACTGCGCAGCAGCTCGGGATTTTTTTGATCGACAGCTCGCCAGTACTGCAGCTGCAGCTCCTTTATGCTCTCGATATCGTCAAGCTGCCGCACGCGCGCGGTGAGCTCCGATAATGCCTGCAGGAGAGCCTGTTGGTTTTCCATTGCAGATCGCCTCGCTGGTGCCGGAAAAATTTTAATCTTATACGTGTGAAAACGGCCATTAAGCAATTTAACAAAAATTAATCTGCCCGGGCGACCAATCACATAAGCGAAACCGCCGCACACCGTTAGTCCATGACGAAGTGGTCCAGCTAGTCCATGACGGATTTGCAGAAGTGAAACGCCGGCTCGTTATTCGGGCCCATCAATTCTTTGGCCGTCGCCAATTTCCCCTTCAGCCAATCCTGCGCCAGATGTGTATCCAGCGCTTGCTGCGAGGACCAGCTTTCGATCAGCACGAGAGTCAGGGGGTCCGCATTCGATTGCCAGACGTCATACAGCAGACAGCCCTCTTCCTTGCGCGTTCTGCCAATAAATTCATCGCGAAACAGCACGCCAAAAGCGTTGGCATTTTCAACGTTGGGAAATTTGAATGCGACGTGTACGCGAACGATGTTTTCACTCATGGACTTCTCTCTAAGGTAGGTTAAGAATCTGGCGCTTAAGCATCCAACTTAGATTGTAGAATATTCAGGCAGTGACTTTCACGTAACCGAACTTCTCGGTGATCTCGCCGCACTCGACCCGCATCACATCGACGCCGCGCACCGATTTATCGCCCATGTGATAGGTCCACAGCTGCACGACGCGGTCTCCCGCAACAATAATTTCGTCGTAGCTGAATCCACCCGCCGCAATCGGCTTCGCGAAACCGGGAGCCCAGGCAGCGCGCAGCGCAGTGCGACCGACAATTTGCGGCCCGTTGTCGCCGGCGCGGGCCGACTCGAATACACAGCCTTCCGACACCAGTGCCAGCACCGCTTCCAGATCGTGTGCGTCCCACGCTTTATTGAAGGCGACCACCACATCGCGCGGAGAAGTGATCAATGGGGATTTACTCATAGCATAAGCTCCGATAATACCGTTCCAAGAATGGCGATGCCCTGTTCTATTTCCTGCTCGTTCAGCTGTATGGGCGACAAACGCATATAGCGGCGCCCGTTGGCATCGCCGGTAAACCACTCGCCGCCGCGCACCGCTAAACCCCGCTCGGTCAGCGTGCGCAGCGCTATATCGGCATCGATACGGTCGTTGAGTCGAATCCAGAAAAAGAATCCGCCCGCCGGCTCGCGGAAGCTGAGCGCAGCGCCGCAGTATTTTTTTAGTAATGCCGTAGTCAAATCGCGCTTCGCTCGATAGTGACGCCGCAGTTCGGTTAAGTGTTCTTCCAGAAAGCCCGACCGCACGATGCGCTCGACCGCGCGTGCCAGCAATTGGCTGACCGCGAAATCCTGACGCACCCGCGTGAGAGCTGCGATCGCCTCCGGATCGCCCGCGACCCATCCCAGCCGCAGACCGGGTGCGAGATATTTGCTGAAGCTATCCGAGTGGATCACGTAGCCGCTACGATCGAGTGCGAACAACGTCGCTGGCGGTGTGCCGTCGTAACCGAAATCGTAGTAGCAGCTGTCCTCGAGAATCATAATTTGGCGCCGCTGCGCCAACTCGACCAGGGCCTGACGACGATCGAGCGGCATAACGGTGCCGGTCGGCGCCTGAAAGGTTGGAATCGTGTAGATCATCTTGGGCCGGAAACCATCGGCCTGCAGTTGGTCGAGCGTTTGTTCGAGGCGATCGATGAGCATGCCGTGCTCGTCCATCGGCGTCGATCGAATCTCGGCGCCTGTGGCCTGCATAAAGCGCTTGGTATGTCCGTAAGTGGCGCTCTCGACGACGGCACCATCGCCCGGCGTGAGAAAGGCTTTGACGGCAAGCGCGAGTCCATCGGTCGATCCATTCGCCAGCAACACACCATTAAGCGGCACCGCTCGACAGTCGCGCGCTGCGCTACGCTCCGCAATCGCCTGCCGCAGTCCGGCGTGACCATACAACATCTCGGAGGGGCCGCCCTCGCCGTAGTAGGTCAACGCCTTCCTCCCGTGTTCGCACAGCACCGCATCGATTTCGGCGCGGAGCCGCTCGATCGGAAACAGCGCTGGATCGGGAAGACCCTGATCGAAATTAATCATGACGGCTGGACGATTAGCCGCACTCCAGGTTGATGGCACCGCTCGGGCCAGTGGAGATACCAGCGCGGCAATTCTGTCCGAGTTGCTCATTATTGCCTCTTTCATCGGGTGTTTTTATTTTGCATGTCGTGTTGTTATTTTTGTGCTGCGATTGCTGTTTCTATAGGAAGCGCCATTGGCAGTCGCGCCATCTCGACACGTGGCCATGTTGACTATTCAAATGCCTACCGACCGGATCGTCGCTGGATTTGTACTATCGGGAAAGTATTCGGTGCAACGCTGCGATTTTAGGGTGAACACTAAAACAGCCAAAATTTATTACTCTTATA
>DATIED010000192.1:0-4671 GCA_035455965.1 Spongiibacteraceae bacterium | reverse complement strand
TTGTTTAAATTTCGGGCATTAGCGCAGTCCGGTAGCGCACTACGTTCGGGACGTAGGGGTCGGAGGTTCAAATCCTCCATGCCCGACCAATTTAATATCCCACTTATTTCCCGCATCCCACAGCTCCGTTCTATCCCATCGAAAGTATCCCGTCGAAAGTAGTCTGTCGCGCCGAAACTAGTCTGTCGTGCCGAAACTATCCCGCGTAAATAATCTCAGTTCTCGCCGATCTGCAGGTCCTGCAATGAGTTCGCGCGAGCGAGCGACTGTTGCCATAAGCGGCGCCATTTACGTTATTGAGCCGAGTCATCAATTGGGCGTGCATAATCGATGAACCACTACTAAGGTTGCATCTACAGCCGCGATACAGAAGCACCTGGCACAATGAATTTTTTCGATAAAAGTATTCTGCTTTTTCTCAATGGCTTTGTCGGTCGTTGGCCCCACCTCGATTTGATACTTGTACAATTTCAACAAAATGACCTGTTGAAGGGAGCCATTTTTATCGCGCTCTTCTGGTATTTATGGTTTAGTCCAGCCGTCGACGCAAACGCGAATTTACAGCGTCGGCAAAAATTGTTTGGCGCGATTTGTGCGGTGGTGGTCGGTATTCTCGTGGCGCGATCGATGGCCGATTTGCTGCCGTTTCGTCTGCGGCCGCTCGCGAATCCCGATTTGCATCTCTCGATGCCTGGCGATGTGCCGCCGACGTTGCTGGCCACCTGGAGCGCTTTTCCCAGTGATCATGCGGTCGTCTGGTTCGCGCTCGCCGTCGCTATTTGTCTCGTGCACAGGACTTTGGGTGCGCTCACTTTCGGCTACGCCTGTTTTCTCGGGATTGGACGAGTCTACATGGGGGTGCATCATCCGACGGATATTATCGTCGGGGGCGGAATCGGCGCTGGGCTGACAGTATTATTTTGTAATTCGCGCCTGAATGCGCGGTTGTACGCCGCTGTCGAAAACGTTCGGCAGGCGCAGCCGGGTTGGTTTTACGCAGGTTTATTTCTTGCGACCTACGAGATAGCCAACCTGTTCGATGAAGTGCGTCTGCTAGCGACGATGGCTTGGCGGATGACAAAAATGCTGGCGCACTAGATTGGCGTTTTGCTGCCCAAGCGATAAATGTCACGGTTTTGAAATATACGCATTGCCGCGAATATAAAAGCGTAAATTGCGCCGCGCCCAATGCTTAGCGTAATCGACGCCGATTCTGGGCCGCTTAACGATTGAGGGCGGTGGTGTATCGGCCAATTCGCCGATATATAAATCGGTACTGGCGAGATCGTGGCCGTACAGGTTTTTATCGATTTCCAGCGCGCGACATAACAATCCTGGTCCCTGCGTTTTCGCGTCGATGTTTTTGATCGGCTCCAGCGCACGCAGCAAAATCCCTGAACCGTTACCGGTCACTGCATTGAGGCAGTGATACATGCCGTAGATAAGATAGATGTAGGCGTGGCCCGGTGGTCCGAACAGCGCGCGCGTGCGCTGCGTGAGGCCCTTGGACGAATGCGCGGCCAGGTCGTGCGGGCCGAGATAAGCTTCGACTTCGACGATGCGGCCGATACGCTCGATACCGCCATGATTGCGCACCAGAAATTTACCCAATAATTCGCGCGCAACCAGTACCGGGTCGCGCGCATAAAAATCTTTAGGTAGTTTTTGCATCGCAATAAAATCTTTTCTGCTGGCGGAGAATATTAATCGATTTGGCGCGCGCCGCGATCGGCAAAATGGCGGGCGATAGCTGCACTATCCGGCCGTTCGATAATGCCGAATTCGGTGACGATAGCGTCGATCAAAGCGGCCGGCGTGATATCGAAGGCCGGGTTGATGGCGCCGCAATCGGGCGGTGCCAGATCGGCGCCGTGCAGTTGGGTAATTTCTTCTGCCGCGCGTTGCTCGATCGGTATCCCGGTACCGTCGGCGATGCTCAAATCGAAAGTGCTGGTCGGTGCGGCAACCATCATCTTGACGCCGTGATGACGCGCCAGAATCGCTAAATTGTAAGTGCCGATTTTATTGGCAACGTCGCCGTTGGCGGCGATACGGTCGGCACCGACGATAATCCAGCGGATATTTTTCTGCTGTAAAACCCAGCCTGCGGCGCCCTCGGTGCAGAGCGTTACCGGAATCTGTTCGCGCAATAACTCCCAACTCGTCAAGCGCGCGCCCTGCCACCAGGGGCGCGTTTCGCCGGCGTAGACTTGCTCGATATTGCCGGCCGCGAACGCGGAGCGAATCACGCCGAGCGCCGTGCCGTAGCCGCCGGTGGCGAGCGCCCCGGCATTGCAGTGCGTATATACATTGCTGCTCGGCGCGATCAAGGTCGCGCCAAAGGCACCGATGCGCCGATTATTGGCGATATCCTCGCGATGAATGCGCACAGCCCATGCCGCCAGATGCGACGCCACGGCGCCACCGCTGCGAATAATCGCGCGCGCCTGCGCCAGCGCCCAGAATAAATTCACCGCAGTCGGTCGCGCTGCCGCGAGAGTTTGCAGCGCCGGCGTCAACTCGTGCTCCCAATCGATCGCCGCAGATCGAGCATCGTCAATGCGCTGCGCCGCGAGCGCCATGCCGTACGCCGCGGCAATGCCGATTGCCGGTGCGCCGCGTACCACCATCGTGCGAATGGCTTGCGCCACGTCCTCGGCATCGCGATAGGCGAGATAAATTTCTTCGGCGGGCAGGCGGCGCTGATCGAGCAGTTCGAGAGTGTCGCCGAGCCAGCGCAAGGGCTCAATGGTCGATGCAGGCATTCGCAGGTGTTCCAAAAAATAGCGATTATAGCCAGCTATACCCGGCGCTCGACGAATATCTCCAGCGCAAGCCGAGCTGCCCTTCAAGTTGTGCCGCTGTACCCGCTGACCGCGCCAGGGCGACAACCTGCGCCGCCATCTGTGGTAAAGTTTTGCTCAAGTTGTGAATCGACTGGGCGATAACTTAGTCGAGTCTCCTTCCTCATCGCCCGATTCGAGCTTTACCTCGCGGAGAACCATCCCATGTTGCGGCGCTTATTCAATCGTCAACGTCATACGCCGGCAGCGCGGGATGTGTTCGCGGTGCGGCAGGTATACCTCAATCTGTTCGACGTGCAGCGCTCGCATGCGTTGATCGAGGTGGCGGTCGATGGCAGCGATGCCCACTACCAGAGCATTATCCTGGCGCTCGATCCCGAAGCGGGCACACTGACGATCGATGAGTTGTTTCCGGGTGGCTTTGTCGGTCTGCCCGGCCAGCCCTTGACGATCACGGTGCGTTTGGATGGCAAGCGCCGTCTGACTTTCTCGACGCACATACTTGCGCGTCGCAACGACGAGGGCGTGGAGAGCTACAGCCTGGCACTGCCTGACTTCGTCGACTACAACCAGCGGCGCGGCGCGTTTCGTCTGCAGCTGCGCGGCAGTTGGGGCGCGGCATCGCAATTCCTCGCTCCCGGCCAGCATCGCTGCTCGGCGACCGTGCGCGATTTATCGTCGACTGGTATTCGTTTGGAATTGCAGGATGCTACCGAGGTGGCGGCGGGCGATGTGCTAACCGATCTGCAGTTCGAGTTTGCCGGTCGCAGTTTTCAATGTCACGCCGATGTGCGAAATGTGGCGCATAACGCCAACGACAACGTGGTAGTCGGTGCAGCTTTTGTAGATTTGCCGAAAGTGGAACAGCGTTCGCTGGAGCGCATGATCATGCAAATGCAGCGACAGCAAGCCCAACAGATATCTTTATAAACGTTGCGTGCGGAATGCTTCTACCGTCTTGCGCACAGGGCTGATCACTTTGTGAACTGCCCTGAGCTATCGTCTTGCGGTAAGCGTCAAAAGCAGATTAAGAATGCGTAATTAACTTTAAGTAATAATGCTTTTGTACGCTCTTCCAGCCTTATATATTGTCTTTAAAATCAGTCTTTTATATGCCATACTCCGCGCCCTCGAAGCATCTCGATTAACAATATGGGCCGTGTTTGGGGTTGGCGTTTCAGAGCCCCTGCACTTAGAATTCGAGTCAGTTAAGTTTCACGCGTTGCACCCAAAAGGAGTGATTATGAAGATTGTTTTGCGTACTGCCATTGCTGCGAGCTGTTTAGTATTTTCGATGGCTTCGTTTGCTTCTAAACCGACCAGCATCACCTTCGTTTCGGACGGAAAATCGCCGGACGGACAAGATTTCGCCAACTATGTTGTTAAATGCTCCGATGGTAAAGAAGAGCCACTGACAGCGTGGGATCAACGCAAAAACTGGTGTGTTGGTAAAGGTTCGAAAGACAACTGTGACAAAAAACAAATTCGCGCTGCAAAAATGGCGTGTAAAGATACGAGCGGTGGCGATTAATCGCTCCGCAGCTTGACTATATTATTGGTTGGCTGTATCGGTTGTTTATTGTATGAATCGTTGCCGCCTAATTTGCATTCGGCAAATTAGGCAGCGACAAAACTCAAAAGATTAAAATACGCATTTCTTGCTACAACTCTTTTTTACGCCCCTTTCTTTTTTACGATCTTTACTACGCCCCTTCACTGCAACTCTTCAATGCAGTATTTCACTACAACCCTCTTCCCTGCTGTTTCACAGATGCTTCCTCTGCATAGTTTGCATTCGATATTAGTTTCGTTGCTGTTTTCCCGACTCCCCCAACACTCCCGTTTAATTGTGCAAGACAGATAAATT
>DATIED010000191.1:0-5217 GCA_035455965.1 Spongiibacteraceae bacterium | reverse complement strand
TGCCGGCTGCGCTTCGAAGTGGCCGATACAGGAATCGGTATCGCCAGCGAGCGCCAACCCAACGTCTTCGATGCGTTTAGCCAGGTCACCAACTGGACCAGCCGCCGCTACGGCGGAACCGGCCTCGGCCTTAGCATCTGCAAGCGCTTAATCACGATGATGGGCGGGCAAATCGGCGTATACAGCACCCCGGGGCAAGGTAGTTGTTTCTGGTTCGAACTCGGCTTGTCTTATCTGCCTAACAAGACTCGAGCCCACGCCAACTACCGGGACTGGCACGTGCTGGTAGTGGACAATTACGACTCCGCATTGAAAACCATTGTGGAGCAAGCCATGGCACTGGGTATGCGCGCCACCACGGCGCGCAATACGCAACAGGCGTGGACGTGGCTGGAAGCACATAGTGCCGCACTGCCCGACCTCATCATCATCGATCTTAGCCCGGGCTCCGATAATGGTGGCGAGCTGCTAACGCGCCTCGCCGCCAATTCGCGCTTTGCCCATCTGCCCGCACTGCTATTCACCAACGATTCGCAAACAGCAACGGCGCGCTCCATCAATCTGCGCTACCGCGGCGCGAAACCCTGCTGCCCCGGCCAACTCGCGGAAATCATCGAGCACGGCTTCAGTCCGATAGTACCGGAAGTCAGTGCGACGGTCATAGAACTGCATCCGCCGCTGAATATCCTGGTGGCGGAAGATAACGTGGTAAATATCGCGGTGCTCAAATCGATGCTGGAAAAATTAGGCCATCGCGGCACTTTCTGCGAAAACGGCGAGGCCGCGCTCGCAGCTTTTTGCAAAGTGCCGGAGCGCTTCGATCTCATTTTGATGGATTGCGAAATGCCGGTGCTGGATGGTTTCAATAGTACTCGGGCGATCCGCGCCTTCGAGCAACAGCGCAGCTTAAGACCGATACCCATCGTGGCGCTTACAGCGCACGCGTTTCGCGAGCAGCAGGATAAGTGTCTGGCCGCAGGGATGGATGGCTACCTCAGTAAACCCCTCTCCCTCGCGACCTTAACCGCAACCCTGCGCACCTATCAATGTCCACCTGCTATCGGCCAATATCCGGCCAATGTCGGCGCGCGCGATGGGTGAATCGTTTCGAACAGTTACTGCTTGGCGGTAACGCTGGCCAACGCTTCTTTGATCAACGGTTGCAGTTCGCCGTTTTCATGCATCTCGCAAACGATATCGCAGCCGCCGACCAATTCGCCATTGACCCATAATTGCGGGAAGGTCGGCCAGTTGCCGTATTTAGGCAGATTGGCGCGAATATCCGGATTCGACAGTACATCGACATACGCAAAGCGTTCGCCGCAAGCCATCAACGCCTGCGAAGTGCGCGCGGAAAAGCCGCATTGCGGCTGATTGGGGGAGCCCTTCATATACAGAATGATGGGGTTGGAACCGAGTTGCTCTTTAATGACTTCGATAACGTCCATACACCTACCTATTGCATCGAATCTAGCGTTACACCCCGTTAAGCGCACCGAGCGACGGTCGCGGCATTAACAGACCTGAGCCGATTGTACACGGTCCGCCGGTTAAATCCGAGCGTGCTACTCAAGCATTAGAGCTATACGAGTCAAGCATTACGCCCACAGGAGCCGAGCATTATGCGCGGCGCCCCCGCTGCCGCATCGCGCTGGCGGAGATTGCCGCTCGCTGCGTTAACAGTTATCATCGGCGATCTTGCTAGGCAGCTCTTCGCTGCCTTTTTGCGTTTTAGTAGCCCAGCTTCCCTGTACGGCAACCAAATATGTACGGCAACTAAGTATGTACGGCAACTGCAATTGCAACTGTAATTACAACTACAGACAGCCACTACAGAAATAGTCGCGCGTTGAGGATTTTGTAAGATGGCGCAGCCCACGTTGATGAATACCTATGGACGCTTGCCGGTGGCTTTCGAGCACGGCGAAGGCGTTTGGCTATTCGACGGCGACGGCAAGCGCTATCTGGATGCGCTCGGCGGCGTCGCCGTCAATATTCTGGGCCACGCCCATCCGGCGCTGGTGGCGGCGATTCAACAGCAAGCCGCGAAGCTGATTCACACCTCGAATATTTACTCGATTCAATTACAGACCGAACTGTCCGCCGCCCTGTGCCGCCTGTCGGGTATGGAGCGCGTCTTTTTTTGCAACTCGGGCGCCGAAGCCAACGAGGCCGCTATTAAACTGGCACGCCTGTTCGGCCACAAGAAAGGCATCGATAAACCGACCATTATCGTCATGGAGCAGTCATTCCACGGCCGCACCATGGCGACCCTGACCGCCTCCGGCAACCGCAAGATTCAGGCGGGCTTCGAGCCGCTGGTCGCCGGTTTCACGCGCGCGCCCTATGCGGACTTCGAAGCGCTGCAGACTATCGCCCGCAACAACCCCGATGTGGTCGCAGTGTTGATGGAGCCGGTGCAAGGTGAAGGCGGCATCAATATCGCCCCGCCCGGCTTCTTGAAACAATTGCGCGAGTTGTGCGATCAACGCGGCTGGCTGTTAATGCTCGATGAAGTACAGACCGGCAATGGCCGCACCGGTACGTTCTTCGCCTATCAACACGAAGGTATCCTGCCCGATGTCGTCACCACCGCCAAAGGTCTCGGCGGCGGCGTGCCGATCGGTGCCTGTCTCGCGCACGGCGAAGCGGCGGAATTATTTCATCCAGGCAATCATGGCTCGACCTTCGGCGGCAACCCGTTGGCCTGTGCCGCCGGGCTCGCGGTACTGAATGCGCTCGACGACGAGCAGCTCGCCGCCAATGCGGCCCGCGAAGGCGAGTATCTGCGCCAGCAATTGCAAGAGCGTCTGGCGACAGTGCCCGGCGTGGTGGCGGTGCGCGGCTTTGGCATGATGCTCGGCATCGAGCTGAATCGCTCCTGCGGCGACCTGGTCGGCCAGGCGCTCGCGCAGGGCTTATTGATCAATGTCACCGCCGATAAAGTCGTACGCCTGCTGCCGCCGTTGATCTGGCGCCGCGAACACAGCGAACAATTGCTTAACATTTTGTGCCCATTGATAGAAAAGTTTTGTTTGGCGGGCGCATAACCACTACCGATGCGATGCCAAACGGCAACGCGTAAACAACCAAAGGAGGAGGATGCGCCGCCGAGCCTGGCCGCACCGCCATCATGGCCGTAAGACATTTCCTGACCCTGCTGGATCTGACGCCAGCCGAACTGCAACAGGTGCTGGTACGCGCCGCCGAATTTAAACAAGAGCATCGCCAGCGCCAGTACACCGATCGCTTCAAAAACCATGTCCTTGGCATGCTTTTCGAAAAATCTTCGACTCGCACGCGCGTCTCGTTCGAGGCCGGCATGGCGCAGATGGGCGGCCACGCCATGTTTCTCGCGCCCAAGGACATTCAACTGGGGCGCGGCGAGCCGATCGAAGATAGCGCCCGCGTGATGTCGTCGATGGTCGACGTCATTATGATCCGCACCTTCGGCCACAGCCGCATCGAACGCTTCGCCGCCTTCTCCAGCGTGCCGGTGATCAACGCGCTGACCGACGATTTCCATCCCTGCCAGGTATTGGCCGACGTGCAAACCTATATCGAGCATCGCGGCAGCCTGCAGGGCAAAACCGTCGCCTGGATCGGCGATGGCAATAACATGTGCCAAACCTACATCCAGGCCGCGCGCCAGTTCGATTTCGAATTGCGCATCGCCTGTCCGGAGGGTTTCGAGCCGCGCGAGGATCTGGTGCAGGGCAATCGCGGGCGCGTGACCATTCTGCGCGACCCCAAGGAGGCCGCGCGCGGCGCGCATTTGCTCGCCACCGATGTCTGGGCATCGATGGGCCACGAGCACGAAATCAACGAGCGCCGCCGCGCTTTTGCCGGCTATCAGCTCAATCGCGAGTTATTGGCGGTGGCCGCCAGCGATGCTCTGTATATGCATTGCCTGCCCGCGCACCGCGGCGAGGAAATCTCCGCCGAGCTCATGGAAGATACCCACAGCGTAATCTGGGATGAAGCGGAAAACCGGCTCCATTCGCAAAAAGCCCTGATCGAGTTCCTGCTCACGCAGTGAACTATCGGTAACACGCTATAAAAATTTGATTCTTTTATAAAAAACTCATTTAACCGCGCTCATACCCCGATCCTGCGGGAGATAGCGCGGCTGCCATGGCATGCGCGGTTAGTGCTTACAGACCTCGGCCTTTACGCACATCTTATCCACACTTTATGCCCCGATTATCGCGCTTGCACTGCTATGCAAAGCGCATTATCTTGTTATCCATTCGTCGTTACACCCCAAGATGTTGGGGTACCCCATTAAAACGACCAGACATTGCCAACAATTAATACAGATCGACAACTAATACATAAAGCAACACAAAAAACTTAACTAAAACGCCATCTCAGGGGAGCGCCTATGCACGCAGATCTTACGACTTCTACTTCCGGTGCCCAAACCACCCCCACCAACGCCCCCGCCGGTGGTACCGCGGTACCCGCATCGGTACAGGCGACAGCGCCTGGGCAAATCCGCGTTATCAAGCGCAACGGCACCGTAGTAAGTTACGACGACAGTAAGATCGCAGTCGCTATCACCAAAGCCTTCCTAGCGGTGGAGGGCGGCACCGCAGCCGCCTCCACCCGCATTCATGAAACCGTGGCCAAGTTGAGCGCCATGGTCAGCGCTACCTTTAAGCGCCGCATGCCATCCGGCGGCACCATTCATATCGAAGACATTCAGGATCAGGTCGAACTGTCGCTGATGCGCAGCGGCGAGCAAAAAGTCGCTCGCTCCTACGTTATCTATCGTGAAGAACATGCGCGCGCGCGGGCCGCGAAGGCCTCGACGCAACCGACCAAAACCCATCCGACACTACATGTCACGCTGGCCGACGGCAGCCGCGAATTTCTCGATCTCGGCCGGCTGGAGACCATCGTCGCCGAGGCCTGTGCCGATCTCGAGGGCGTCGACGCGCAACTGGTGCTCGGCGAAGCTCTGAAAAACCTGTACGACGGCGTGCCGATCGGCGAACTGAGCACCTCGCTGGTAATCACCGCGCGCACCCTGGTCGAGCAGGAGCCGAATTATTCGTTCGTCACTGCCCGCCTGTTGATGGACAGCCTGCGCGAGGAAGCGCTCACCTTCCTCGGCGTTGCCAAATCCGCAACCCAGGCCGACATGACCGAGTACTACCCGCAGGCGCTGGCCGCGTATATCGAAAAAGGTATCGAACTGGAACTGCTGCATGC
>DATIED010000190.1:0-2866 GCA_035455965.1 Spongiibacteraceae bacterium | reverse complement strand
GATACCGATGCGCACCTGATTTCCGCTGATACCCAACACAGTGATTTTGATGTCGTCGCCAATAATCAGTGTTTCGTCGGTGCGTCTGGAAAGTACTAACATGTTAGTGATCTCCCTGTTGTGCATAAATAACCGTGCGTGAATAAGCAATAGATGAATAAGTTGATGAATACAGAATAGTTATTATTGGGCGGGGCGGATATGGGGAGATGCACGTAGCGCGTTGGGGCTTTTACCTATGCGCAGTTATGGCGATGAGCAACGAACCTAGGTGAACTGACAATCGTGCAGCGATTACACACTGCACTATGCGGAATCCCCACCATCGACCGGATAGACACCGCCGGTACAGTAGCTGCTCTCATTACCCGCCAGGAATACCATCATCGCGGCTATTTCCTCCGGCGCGGCGTAGCGTTTCAACGGCGTTGCATGCTCGAAGCGCTGCTTGATTTTTTCGCCGCTGCCGGGCGCGAGACCATCCTCGATCGAACGCATCATGCGGGTTTCCACCGGCCCTGGAGTGACGGCATTGACGCGAATATTATCTTTTGCGCACTCGATCGCCACCGAGCGCATAATGCCAATTACCGCGTGTTTGCTGGCCGAATACGGCGACATCTTCGGCATGCCGCGCACGCCTGCGCCCGATGACGTGATAACGATACTGCCGCCGCCACGCTGGCGCATAATCGGCACGACATATTTAATGCCCAGCCACACGCCGCGCACATTCACCGCTATGACCTTATCGAATTGTTCGATGGGATAATCGACGATGCCGGCGAGCGCGCCTTCGATGCCGGCGTTGGCGATAAAGATATCGATACCGCCGTGACGGGCTACCGCAAACTCCACGGCGCGCTGCATCGACTCTGCATCGGCGACGTCTGCGACGATATAACTGGCTGTGATACCAATCGCCGCAGCGGCTTCGGCCAATGCTTCTGCCTGTAAATCGACCAATACGACAAGGCAGCCTTCGCGTGCCAGCGCGTGCGCGGTCGCCAGGCCAATGCCGCCACCGGCCCCTGTGATCAACGCAACTTTATCGACCAGTTTTTTATTGGCGGCTTGCATCGTAAACCTCTCTGTGGAAATGTCGGCCCGCTAGCGGGTGGTATAGATTAATCATTGTTAATGATCGCTAAATATCGAGGCACAACTTACACAAAGCCACGCACGCTGGGTAGTATTTTTGGCTGAAGCCGCTTAAAGTTCGGTGCTCGATCAGAATTTGATAACGTGCATAACAAGCATCCATAGGGTGTTATTGACCAAGGTTATCCTGGATTTAAGCAATGCTGGGTTCATCGGTTTTTAAAAGCCGATAGGGCCACCTGGTTCGAACTCCAGATGAACTTGACGGCGGGGTATAGGGGGTCTCCTTTTCAGGACATGAAGCAGTTCTCTTCGAAGCTGCGGACACGATTTATCCGTGAAGCCGACAAGCTCTTCCAGGCCGATAGCACCGAGGTTACTTGAATGCTTGCCTCAGCGTCCTGAAAAAGAGACCCCCTGTACCCCGCTTTGGCACGTAGCTTATGTCTTAACTTTTTTTGAATTAGTAATCGTTCAACACAGGAGTTCTCCGTGCCGCAATTCGATGGAAAAGTCGCACTTGTCACTGGAGCCGGTTCAGGTATCGGTCGGGCCACCGCGCTGGCGTTTGCGCGAGAAGGTGCATGGGTTGCGGTAGCCGATATCGATCTGAATACCGCACGCGAAACCGTTGCTTTGATTACGGCAGCGGGCGGCGCAGCGGCCGAGTTTCAAGTCGACGTCACCACAGGAAAGTCGGTCGAGAGTTTATTTGGCGCCATCGTGCAGCGCTGGGGACGAGTCGACATCGCGCATAACAATGCCGGTATTACCGGCGAGTTTGCATTGACCGCGAAAGTGAGTGAAGACGATTTCGATCGCGTCATCGCCGTCAATTTAAAAGGCGTATGGCTATGCATGAAATACGCGATCGAACAAATGCTGATGCAGGGCGGCGGTGCGATCGTCAACACCGCATCGGCGCTGAGCTTCGTAACAATGCGCGGCTGCGCGCCGTATACCGCCACCAAACACGGTGTGGCCGGTTTGACCAAATCGGCGGCGGTCGAATACGCCAAGCATAATATTCGCATCAATGCGGTATGCCCCGGCGTGATCGAGACGCCGATGCTGCAGACCGTCGATAATCTCGATGCGCGCACCAGCGGCTTGCTGGCATTGCATCCCGCCGCGCGCTTCGGGCGTGCCGAGGAAGTGGCCAACGCCGTGTTATGGCTGGCCTCCGACGCCGCATCGTTCACCACCGGTACGATGCTATCGGTGGACGGCGGCTGGGCGGCAAAATAAAAGCCAGACTAACGAATGCATACAGGTTTTTCGCTGCAACGATCGAGGAAATAATAGACTCGATCAATAAAATTCGACGAGGTATTCGAATACATGAGGACGTTTGATCAAGCTGAAATTCGCGCGGCGCTGGCCGGCGCCGATATCCGCGTGCTGTTGATGGTGCTGTTTCATTTAACCGGCGAGCGTCGCTGGCTGGAACAGCCGTTTCAACCGAAGCGCGATATTCGCCTGTTTGCGGACATTTCCGCCGGCCTCGGCGATGAACTACAACAACAGGTGCGCGATGCGGTGCTGGAGCAATTGCTAGCCGGTGTTACGACGCCAAAAATCGGCCAGCCCGACGACGACCTGCTGGTCGAAATGATGGGTTTATTCAGCGGCGAGCAGGTATCGAAAGAATATGTGCCGCTGGTGTTGGAAGAGATGCGCTTTACGTCGCGCGATACCGTGACGGAAATAAAGCCGGCCGCCAGCGCGCCGCAGGATTTCCGCGTGCTGATTATCGGCGCCGGCA
>DATIED010000189.1:0-2564 GCA_035455965.1 Spongiibacteraceae bacterium | reverse complement strand
ATATGTGGCAATACCTTCGCAGCGAACAATTCCAGACACTCCCAACCCAACTCCGGACTCATTCCGCCCATCAACGGATGCAACGCCAACCGCCCTCCTGCACCCAGCTCGCGCGCAATCGCAATGCACTGTTCCGGCGTCACAATCTGATAAGCACCGCTGGCGCGTAACTGATCGGCGTCATCGCTGGGGCTGAACACTGCTTTGTCCCCCATACTTTGCGCCATCCAGCGGCCATAACTATTGGTCTCATGCAACGCATGCGGCGCGATTTGCGCCCAGGCACGCTCCGGATCTTCGGCTACATGCAAAAATAGAGGGCCCATACGTTCCGCAGGCGCGGGACTTTTACCGAGCCGCGCACATTCCTGGCGATAGTCCTCCATCAATGCAGGAATGGCTGGAATAAATGCATCGGCGATGCGGGCTGCACGTCGTGCGGCTGCAGCCGAAGCGCCGCCTAAGGCAATCGGCAAAGGATTTTGTAGCGGTTTCGGCGTGATTTGAACATTGCGGCCGCGAAAGGAAAAGGGTTCACCAGTCCATGCTTGCAGAAGAGTGGCAATGCTTTCTTCGACTAATCGACCGCGGTCTTTCAGCGACTTGTCGAACATCGCAAACTCCCCCGCTAAATAGCCTCCCGCTGCGGTGATTTCGGCACGACCGCCACTGATGATATCGAGCACCGCAAGATCTTCGGCCACTCGTAACGGATCGTGAAAAGGCAGAATTAACGCCTGCACGCGCAAACGAATTTTTTGCGTAACAGCTGCCACCGCCGCCGCAAGCACGATAGGCGACGGTAAATACCCGTCGTCAACACCATGATGCTCAGCCAGCATCAACGTGCCGAATACTTACGCGACATGCTATTGATGGCGGATCAAATATTAATTTCGTCGTGAATAAATTAGCAATTCGCCGCTCATGGTGACAACGGTGTACTCGCAATTGATCTCTGACTACGCAGATAAAAAGAATTGGCAAAGTTAATTACGGAAGTGATCGAGCCAAAAATCAGAATTGGCTAAAAATTGGCACACGAGGATTTGGGTGGTCCGCAACTATTTGATTTTGAAAATAAAGAAGTGGTCGGGACGGCAGGATTTGAACTTGTCCGATAAGTAACGATGCGTAGCACTGAGTATTTCTGCGGGGACTGCATGGTAAATATCCACTATCAAATACGCATCGCCCCGCAGAATTGGCGGAAAAATTGGCGACGCTGCATTCACAGCCGTCCCCCTACGACCAAAAGTGTATCGCATCGGAATTTCTCAGACTTCGAATGCCACCCGATTCAGCAATGCTCCAGCGACACGCTCGCAACCACTCAGAGCGGAAATTCCTCACCGATTTCGGGTACCACGGCGTCCCAGCCGAAGCGCCGCTCGAGCACCTGCCGCAGATGATCGGCTGCGACGGGTTCGCCATGCGTGACGAACACCCTGGTCGGAGCATTTTCTAAATGGGTCAGCCAGGCCGCGATCTCTTCGTAATCGGCATGCGCCGACAGCTCCTCGATATTCTCGACCACGCAGCGTAAGCGCACGTCTTCGCCGAAGATGCGCAAGCGGTCGGCTCCGCCCAGCAATGCCGCTCCCCGCGTACCCGGCGCCTGATAACCGGCGATGACGATGCTGTTGCGATGGTCGCCACCGAATGCGCGCAGGTGATGGAGAATGCGCCCCCCCGTCAGCATGCCGGCGCCAGCCACGATAATTTTCGGTGTCGTACTCGCCGACAACTTCCGGGACTCCGACTGCTCGCGTACATAGTTGACGGACTTGAACAGCATCGCGCAGTCCTGGCGGCTCAGACGATGCTCGCCACAAAAGCGGCTGTAAAGATCGGTGACGTCGATAGCCATGGGGCTGTCGAGATATATGGGTAAAGCCGGAATTTTCTCCTCGTTGCGCAATTGCACCAGCAGGTACAGAAGATCCTGTGCGCGCCCTACGGCAAAGGCTGGCAACATGACCAGTCCGCCGCGCGCCGCGGTTTTCTTCACAATTTCCGCAAGACGTTCGCGCACATCGCCCGCCGGATGCAGGCGATCGCCATACGTCGATTCGATGACCAGATAATCGGCATGGGCGATCGGTTCGGGCGCCTTCATGATCAGATCATTGGGCCGCCCGACATCGCCGCTGAACACGATCGTGCGACCTTTGTATTCAATATGCACACTAGCCGCACCGAGAATATGTCCCGTCGGGGTGAGGCGCACGCGCGCATCGCCGATCGCAAATGCCGCGTGCAATCGCTGGACTTCGAAGCGCATCAGCGATTTTTCCGCTTCGACCGCGGTGTACAGCGGCTCGGCGGGGCGATGCCTCGTGTAACCATAACGATTGGCCCGGCGCGCATCCTCCTCCTGCAGATGACCGCTGTCGGGCAAAAGAATGTCCGCCAGCTCGCGCGTCGCCGCCGTGCAATACACCGGGCCGCCGAAACCTTCGCGAATCAGCCGTGGCAGATACCCGCTGTGATCGAGGTGTGCGTGCGTGAGCACGACGGCATCGATGTCCGCAGCGGGAAACGGCAGCGGCGTCCAGTTGCGC
>DATIED010000188.1:0-5016 GCA_035455965.1 Spongiibacteraceae bacterium | reverse complement strand
GACGCACGCCGAGCGCGGCTTTAAATCGATCGATCAAGTCATGCAAAGCGACGGCACTTTGTTGTGGCAGACCGGCTTGCCCTACGCGCAGTATTTCAAGAAAAAATATGCACCGATCAAAGTGACCACGGCGCCTTATCTCGGCGGCATCGGTAACTTTCAGAACGACGCCCACGTTTCGCAGCAATGCTTCGTTACCAGTGAACCATTGACCGCGGCCGACGCCGGGCTGCACGTAAAAACTTTCCTGGTGGCCGACAGCGGCTACAACCCCTACACCGCTGTAGTGGTGACCTCGCGCACGCGCTGGCAAAAAAATCCGGACGAAGTTAAACGCATGGTCGCGGCAGTGCGCAGCGGCTGGGAAAATTATCTGGAAAATCCGGCCGCCACCAACGCCGCAATGCAAACCTTGAATAAAGCGATGTCGGCGCAGACCTTTGCGCAGAGTGCACAGGCCCAGCAGGTGTTGATTAAAACCAAAGATACGCCGCGCCTCGGAACCATGACGACGGCCCGCTGGCAGACCTTAGTCGATCAATTACTGGAAATAAAAGTCATTCCGCAAACGCTGCCGGCCGCCGATTTATTTATCGATTTATAACGCGGTGAAAGGCGCGCGGCTAAAATTTGTCCTTGCATTAGTGCTGGCAATCTACGGCCGCAATTGCTGGGCATGGGGCGACGAGGGTCACGCGGTTATCGCGCAGATCGCCATGCATTACCTGACGCCGGCGACGCGCCAAAAGGTGGCGGCCATACTGGCCGGCGACACCGGTGCGCTGACCACACACGATATCGCCGGCGAGAGCAGTTGGGCCGATAAGTATCGCGACTCCGATCGAGAACAATATGGCGCCAATAAAAATAACAATACGCGCTATCGCCAAACCCATCGCTGGCACTTCGTAAATCTGGATCTCGACACGCCGAATCTCGCCCGCGCCTGCTTTCAGCATCGACCGCTAGCGCCCGGCCAACTCGCATCGCAGGGTCCGGCGCAAGCTTGTGTCATCGACAAAATTACGCAGTTTCGCAGCGAATGGCTGGCGCCCCGGACCAGCCCCGCGGAGCGCCTGTTGGCGCTGCAATTTTTACTGCATCTGGTCGGCGATTTACATCAACCGCTACACGCCAGCAACAATGACGATCAGGGCGGAAACTCCGTTATCGTCAGCGGCCCCAAATTAAAGCGCAGCAACCTGCATCGACTCTGGGATACGCAATTGGTGCAGCGCCTCGACCGCAATGGCGAAGCGCTGGCGCTGCGACTGATCGCGCAAACCTCGGCCGCGCAATATCGGCAATGGCAACAGGGCGATCCGGCAAGTTGGGCGCTCGAAGCACACGCTTTGGCGAAGAATGTCGTATACGGACAATTGCCGCGCCCCACATCAACCGACGACAGTTCGCAAGGCAGCCCGCAGGGTGTTACTTACCGGCTTCCGGCGAGTTATATCGCCAACGCGGAATCCGTTACCGCCACGCAATTGATAAAAGCCGGAATTCGTTTGGCCATGCAGCTTGAGCCAAACGCTGAATAATTACGATTTGATTAACTTGCAAGCGCGCGCACCAAATCGCTCTATAATTAACTCAAGTGTCTGCGATCGAATTTCTCAGATCGGGCGTTAAAAAAGAGTCTAATAGCAAAGCCGCATTAACCCGCATTGCTAAAGAGTTTAAGCTGTTAAATGTTTTTTAAGATTCCCTCCAGGACTCTGGGGCGGCTTTGCCCGCCCCTTCTTTCTTTGCAGCGCCAATGTTTTTGAAACACGTGTCTTGCCATAACGTTGCTTGCAATAAATTGTCTCGCACGAACGCTGCTGACAATAACGCTTTACTCTATAAACATTTGCGCAATAGACTTCTCTTTATCTATTCAGATAGTTTCAACGCGCCCCATTTATCGAGTCGTCGGTTTCGACATCGACGCTCCCCTTCAGCATCGACCGAGAGAGCCATTGCATGAAATACGGTTTATCGATTTCGTTTTGTGACCCCAAAGAATATTGCGCGCTGGCAAAAGCCGCTGAAGAACGCGGTTTTTCGTGGGCGACCCTGTCCGATCACTTGTTTTATCCGCAGACGATGTCGGTACCGTATCCGTATACCCCGGACGGCAAACCGCGTTTCACCGATATGGATCCCTTCCCGGACCCGTGGACCGCGATCACCGCGATGGCGCAACACACCAAAACGCTACAGTTTTACACTAATGTATTTATTCTGCCGGCGCGCAACGCTGTTCTGACCGCCAAAGCATTGGCAACCACCGCGATATTCTGCGACAACCGCATCACGCTTGGCGTCGGTATGGGCTGGATGCCGGAGGAGTTTTCGGCGAGCGGCCAGCCGTTCAAGCGACGCGGCAAACACGCCGACGAAATGATTGAAGTGATGAAAAAATTATGGACCGGTGAATGGGTCGAGCATCACGGCGAGTTTTACGATTTCGAACCGGTGCGCATGATGCCGAAGCCGGACCGGCAAATTCCGATTTTTATCGGCGGCATCTCCGAGCCGGCCATGCGCCGCGCCGCGCATCACGACGGCTGGATTTCCGACTTGCATTCGAGCGCCGAGCTGGAAGCACTGATGACCAAGGTATTCGCGTATCGCGCCGAGCTGGGGCTGCCACGCGAAGGTTTTCAGGTATCGTGCTTCAACCCGATCGACGCCTTCACGCCCGAATCGCATGCGCACCTGGAATCGATCGGCGTCACCACCTTGACCACGCTGCCGTGGGCATTGCAGGCCATGACGGAAGGCACCGTGTCGCTGACCGACAAAATCAAATCGCTGGACGATTATGCGCGCGCGTTCAATCTGCGCGCACCGTAGCTAACGACATTGGTTAATGGCATTGATCCAAACCGCGAACGCTGACGTAAGCTTATCGACAGTGTTCGCGTAAGCAAATGCCGTTTATGCAATTAAACGTTTACAAAACTGGACATCCGCCCGCAACGGCGTATTTTAAGCAGTGAACGATAGCGTTTGATGTAGCGACGGACCGACAGGCAATAGATACAGAAATAGATACAGATACAACAGTGGCTGCAACACAACCGATAACAATAACGGGATTGCCGCACATGAATAAGTCATCGAACGACGCCTGGCCGACAGCGGTCCAGAGCGATCATCTCGGCCAGCTATTGAATCGTTTAGCGGTCGACTTTCAACAACGCACCCTGATCAAATGCCGGCAGCGTGGCCATCATCGGATTCGCGGCTCGCACTTCTCGATCGCCGGCTATCTCGACGTGGCCGGCCAATCGCTCGGTGAGCTGGCGCTGCGCGTCGGCATCACTCAACAGGCCACCGGCAAGCTATTGCGGGATCTGGAGTTCGGCGGCTATGCCAGCAGCGCCGCCGACGATCGCGATAAGCGCTCGCGCATCATCAAACTGACCAGTGCCGGTGCCGCGCTGCAACACGATCTCGCGGCGATTCTGCAGGAGATCCGCCACGAATACAGCGGCCTGCTCGGATCCAACGGTCTGTGCAGTCTCGAGCAGCAGCTGCAAAGCGCGGTGCTGGCACTGCCGCCAATCGAAAGCGACGCATCCCCCGACTTATCCGCCACGCTCTAGGTCATTTGGACGATGATCAGCAGAGCCGTTACGGCGGATCATGCGTCGGCGCCGCGCACCGATCTATGTGCCGAGAGCTCTTACGGCAACGCTTGTAAGTACTCGTAACAGCCCATATTTCTATGCCGCCACTATCTACCGTCACTACAGTGCCGCCAATACGCGCAATGCGCGACAGGAGCCAACAGCGATGAGCAGCAAACCCCAAGTTCCGGCAATCGAAGGCTGGTATACGCTGGACAAGAATCAACCGCATTTGATTGGCACGCAATGTACGACCTGCCACACGTATTTTTTTCCGCGCCAAAATCTCTTTTGCAAAAATCCGGACTGCGACGGCAGCGAATTCACTGAAGTGCAATTGAGCCGCACCGGCACTATCTGGTCGTACACCAATGCCTGTTATAAGCCGCCCGAGCCGTTCATCGCGGCCGAGCCATTCGTGCCCTACACGATCGCCGCCGTCGAATTGGATAAGGAAAAAATGATTGTCCTCGGCCAGGTCATCGACGGCGTCGATGTGAGCCAACTCAAGGTCGGCATGAAAATGGAACTGGTGCTCGACACGCTGCACGAGGATGCGGAGAGCGAGAAAATTATTTGGAAGTGGCAGCCGATCGGCGCCGTTAACAAAACGGGAGATGCAAAATGAGCAGTAACGATGTCGCCGTTATAGGCGTTGGCATGCATCCGTGGGGTAAGTGGGGTCGCAACTTCGTCGAGTACGGCGTCCACGCCGCGCGCGCCGCCTTAAAAGATGCCGGCGTGCCCTGGCGCGATGTGCAATTTATCTCCGGCGCCGCGACTATGCGTTGCGGCTATCCGGGCTACGTCGCCGGCGCGACCTTCGCGCAGGCTTTGGGTTGGCAAGGGGCCGAGGTCAACACGTCGTACGCCGCCTGCGCCTCCGGCTCGCAAGCGCTGGCTGCGGCGCGCGCGAAAATTCTGTCCGGCGCCTGCGAAGTGGCATTGGTGATCGGCTCCGACACTACACCGAAAGGTTTTCTGGCGCCGGCCAAAGGTTATCGGCCCGACGATCCCGACTGGGTGCGCTTTTACATCGGTATCACCAACCCGACTTACTTCGCGTTGTACGCGCGCCGTCGCATGGATTTATACGGCGCCACCGAGGAAGATTTCGCGGCGGTGAAAGTCAAAAATGCCGAGCAGGGCTTCACCAACCCGAACGCGCGCTACCGCAAAAAATTCACCATGGAAGAAGTGCTGGGCTCGGCGATGGTGGCCGACCCGCTGCGGCTGTTTCAGATCTGCGCCACCTCGGACGGCGCCGCCGCGATCGTACTGTGCAGCGCCGCGTACGCGAAAAAACTCGGCAAGAGCACTGCGCCGCGCATCGCCGCGATCTCCACGGTAACGCCGAAATACGCCAGCGGCGAAGTCGAGATGCCGGATATCG
>DATIED010000187.1:0-2021 GCA_035455965.1 Spongiibacteraceae bacterium | reverse complement strand
AATTTCGCGATCGACTTTTTCAAACGCATCGAGTGAGCGCGAATTCGTTTCGTTGTAGGTGGCATGCAATCTAAAGGGCCAACGGTTCTGCGCGAGCAGTCGAACAACTTCTTCCAGCTCGTGCTCCATGCCTGGCGCCAGGTCGGGGCGCGGCTGGCGAAAATCCTCGAAATCCGCCGCCGAGAACACCAGCATTTCGCCGGCGCCGTTGTGCCGATAAAAATCGTCGCCATCGCCGGGCTTAACGATACCCGTCCAGCGGCTAAAATCGCTTAACTCCTCTTTTGGCTTTTGCGTAAACAGGTTGTACGCAATACGCAGCGTCATCTGCTTTTCTCGATGCAGCGTTTCGATGACTTGATAATCCTCGGGATAGTTTTGAAAGCCGCCGCCGGCATCGATGACACTGGTCACACCGAGCCGGTTCAATTCCCGCATAAAATGGCGCGTCGAATTTATCTGGTACTCCAGTGGCAATTTCGGTCCCTTCGCCAGCGCCGAATACAGCAGCATCGCGTTCGGCTCGGCCAGCAATAATCCGCTCGGCTCGCCATTGCTGTCCTTGACGATCCAACCGCCGGTCGGATTCGGTGTGTTGCGGTCGTAGCCCACGGCGCGTAATGCGGCGCGATTCAACAGCGCGCGGTCGTATAAATGCAAAATAAATACCGGCGTATCCGGCGCGACCGCATTGATTTCATCGAGCGTAGGCAAACGTTTCTCGGCGAATTGATATTCGTTGAAACCGCCGATCACGCGCACCCACTGCGGCGCTGGTGTGCGTTCCACCTGCGCCTTCAATCGCGCCATGGCATCCGCCAGCGAGGGAATGCCATCCCAGCGCAATTCCATATTGAAATTAAGGCCGCCGCGAATCACGTGCAGATGCGAGTCGATCAGGCCGGGAATCAAACGGCGGCGCTTGCAGTCGACGACCTTGGTGTTGGCGGCGCGCAATACCATCGCTTCGCTGTCGCTGCCGACCGCGATAAAGCGGCCGTCGGCAATCGCGACGGCGCTCGCGAAACTGTTGCTGCGGTCCAATGTGGTGATTTGCGCGTTATACAAAATTAAATCGGCCGTCGTTTGCATCGCATCCTCCGCCAACCGTGAATTTTTTTCTGCCGCCGCTGTTTGCGGCGGCTCCGCTCAGGCCCTGATAAATTCCAGCAGGTCCGGGTTAACCACCTCGGGATGCGTGGTACACATACCGTGCGGCAGACCTTTGTAGACTTTTAAAGTGCCGTGCTTGAGGAGCTTCACCGCCAGCAGTGCGGAATCGGCGATCGGTACGATCTGATCGTCGTCGCCATGCATGACCAACACCGGCACATCAATTTTTTTCAGATCGTCGGTGAAGTCGGTTTCGGAAAAGGCCTTGATGCAATCGTAATGCGCCTTCGCGCCGCCCATCATGCCCTGGCGCCACCAATTGTTGATCACGCCTTGCGAAACCTTAGCGCCGGGGCGATTGAATCCGTAAAACGGTCCGCTTGGAATATCTAAAAAAAACTGGGCGCGGTTAGCCACCAGTCCGGATCGAAAACCGTCGAATACTTCCATCGGCAAGCCACCCGGATTGGCTGCGGTTTTGAGCATGATCGGCGGCACGGCGCCGATCAGCACCGCTTTGGCGACGCGACCGGCGCCGTGCTTCGCTACATAGCGCGCCACTTCGCCGCCGCCGGTGGAGTGGCCGATGTGAATCGTATTTTTTAAATCGAGATGTTTGGCCAGCGCCGCCATATCGGCAGCGTAGGTATCCATTTCATTGCCGGTCGCGGTCTGCGTCGAACGGCCATGGCCGCGCCGATCGTGGGCGATTACGCGATAACCCTTCGACAGGAAAAACAGCATCTGCGCATCCCAGTCGTCGGCGCTCAGCGGCCAGCCGTGATGGAAAACGATCGGTTGCCCGCTGCCCCAGTCCTTGTAATAAATTTGCGTGCCGTCGGCTACGGTAATGGAGCTCATAGTTGGTTCTCCTTCTGACGAAACGGATGAGGTATTAGTCGGTTTGG
>DATIED010000186.1:0-11687 GCA_035455965.1 Spongiibacteraceae bacterium | reverse complement strand
ACTGGGATTGATCTCCGGCGACGGCGGCTGCTGGTTACTGCCGCGCGTAGTCGGTTTTTCGAAAGCGGCGGAAATGGCTTTCACCGGCGACACCATCGATGCCGAACAAGCGCTGCAATGCGGCCTGGTTTCCGCCATCGTGCCCGCCGATCAATTGCTGGAGCACGCCTACAACCTGGCGGCGCGCATCGCCGCCAATCCGCTGCCGGCATTGCGCCTGAGCAAACGGTTGCTACGCGAAAGCCAACATATGCGGCTACCCGACATGCTGGAAATTTCCGCGGCGTATCAGGCCTTATTGCACGAATCCGACGATCATCGCGAAGCGGTAACTGCGTTTATCGAAAAACGTCCGCCGGTCTTTAGCCATAAATAATTTCGCCATGTCGACTATACCGGTCAATTCGCGCCGCTAAATCGGGCGGTCACACACGATTAATTTATTTAAACCTCAAGTGAGCTTGGTTGTATCAATGGACGCTTTAACACTACTCAACAATAGAAACTCGGAGCCGAAATTATCGGGCCCGGCACCGGATCACGATACGCTGTATAAAATACTCGGCGCTGCCCTGCACGCACCGGATCACGGCCGGCTGCGGCCCTGGCGCTTCATGATCATCAGCGGCAAGGCGCGCTACCGGCTCGGCGACTTATTCGCGGAAGCGTTGCGTGCACGTCAAGCCGACGCCAGCGAAGAGCAAATCAAAAAAGCCCAGGAAGCGCCACTGCGCGCGCCGATCATCGTTACCGTCATCGCCAAACTGCAGGAACACACCAAAGTACCGAAGATCGAGCAATTGTTATCGGCAGGCTGCGCCGCGCACGGCATTTTATTGGCCACGCAGGCGGTGGGCTTCGGCGCGATCTGGCGCACCGGCGACAATTGTTACGACCCACTGGTGAAAACCGGCTTGAACCTGCACGATGGCGAAGAAATTGTCGGCTACATCTATCTCGGCACCGCAGTCGGCGTACCCAAACCGGTTGCCGATATGCGCGTCGAAGATTTTGTCAGTCAGTGGGATAAATAGATTTTAGAGATTCGATGGCAGCGGGCTTGACTGCCCGGTGAGCGAATGCTCTTTTCAAAACACTGGAAGCCAGCTGGTTTACAGTGCGTGCTATCAGAGAGCAATAACATCGAAAGAAGCTAACGTGAAAGCGCTGCCGCTATCGATTCGTACAAAGAAGTTTTGAAAAGAGTATCGGTCGGCGGGCTTGGCGCCAGTTGTCAGTGCATTCGATGGCAGCGGGCTTGACTGCCCGGTGGGTGAATGCTCTTTTCAAAACACTAGAAGCAAGCTGGTTTATAGCGCGTGCTACCAGAGAGCGATGACATCGAAAGAAGCTAACGGGAAAGCGCCGCCGCTATCGATCCGTACCAAGAAGTTTTGAAAAGAGTATCGGTCGGCGGGCTTGGTACCAGTTGGTAGTTGGTTAAAAAGTGCAGGCGTCGCGAATAGGGAAAATGCGCGCAATTACAGGTCGGATAAAAATCAAAATAAAGACATTGCAACTCTCGGGGCACCGAACGACATGACAGACTCTCAACTCTATATCGGCGGTGAATTGCTCGATGCCCGCTCCGGTGCGCGCTACGACAATATCAATCCGGCGACCGAAATGAAGATCGGCACCGCAGCCGATGCCGGCAGTCGCGACATGGACGCGGCGATAGCCGCCGCGCGCCACGCCTTCGACCATAGCGCATGGTCGCGCAATCGCGCGCTGCGTCAACATTGCCTAACGCAGCTGCGCGACAATCTGCGCGCCGCCGCTGCCGATATGCGCGTACAGATTGCCGCCGAGACCGGCGCCCCGCTCGGCCTCGCCTATGGCTATCAATGCGATGGCCCGATCGCCGCCATCGATTGGACGCTGCAATTGCTGAACGATTACGCATTCGAATCCGAACTACCCATCACCGAAAATATGGGCGTAGCGAGCCGGCGTCTGGTATGGCGGGAAGCATGCGGCGTGGTGGCGGCTATCACGCCGTGGAATGCACCGCTGCAAATCAATCTGGCGAAAATCATTCCCGCGCTGGCAGCGGGCTGTACAGTGATACTGAAGGCTGCGCCGGAAACACCGTGGGCGGCGGCAGCGATCGGCGCGGCCGCGGCTAATACCGACCTGCCGGCGGGCGTCTTGAATATCGTCACCGCGCACGAACCGCATGCACTCGGCGAACAACTGGTATTGGATCCGCGCATCGATATGGTGTCGTTCACCGGCTCCACCGCGACCGGTCGGCAAATCATGGCGGCCGCAGCCGGCACGCTGAAAAAAGTCTTTCTCGAACTGGGCGGTAAATCGGCGAACATTATTCTCGACGACGCCGATTTCGACAGCGCCCTGCTCAGCAGCCTGATCGTTTGCTATCACGCCGGCCAGGGCTGTACCGCGCCGTCGCGCATCCTGTTGCCGCAGGCGCGCTACAGTGAAGCAGTCGCGCGCATCAAAACGCTGTTCGAGCAACTGCCATACGGCGATCCCGATAGCATGCAGCAAATCATGGGGCCATTGATCAGCGAACGTCAGCGCGAGCGCGTGCTGGGCTGCATCCAGCGCGGCATCGCCGAGGGCGCGCGGCTGGTCACCGGCGGCGCGATTCCGCCGCAACTGCCGCGCGGTTATTACGTGCAACCGACGCTGCTGGCCGATGTCGACAATCGCATGAGCGTCGCCCAGCAGGAAATTTTTGGACCGGTGTTATGCGCAATTCCCTACCGCGATGACGACGACGCGGTGCGCATCGCCAACGAATCGATCTATGGCCTGTCGGGCGCTGTCGCCTCGAGTTCGAGCGAGCGGGCGCTCGGCGTCGCACGCCGCATCCGCAGCGGTACGCTGAATATCAACAACGCCAACTTTTTCGCTCCCGATACGCCGTTCGGCGGCTACAAACAAAGCGGTATCGGCCGTGAAATGGGCGTCGAAGGCTTCGCCGAATATCTCGAAACCAAAGTGGTGGCGCTGCCGGCCTGAGGCGGCGACAGCGCTATTAATTAACTTCCATAGGCTTGTCCGTGCGGCGCAAAAGTAACAAACTAGCCGCCGCGGCCGCGCCGCCCTCCGTACCGACTGCCCGTGTAATTACTATAAAGAGAAAATTTCGATGATGTATCTGACCCAGGGTCTGCGTCGCAGCCTGCAGCAAAATCCGAACGGCATCGCCACCATCTGCGGCGACCGTAAGCACACCTTCGCGCAGCTTGGCGAACGCGTCGCCAAACTCGCCGGCGCATTGCGCGAACTCGGTATGCGCGACAACGACAACATCGCCATCCTGTCGCTGAACTCGGATCGCTACCTTGAATACGTGCTCGCGGTCTTCTGGGCCGGCGGCGTGATCAACCCCGTCAACATCCGCTGGAGCGACGCCGAGATCGTTTACTCGCTCGACGACAGCGAAGCGACGATGCTACTGGTCGACGACCATTTCGCGCCGGCCGCCGAACGCTTCCGGCCGCAGTGCAAGACCGTCAAACACCTGATCCACGCCGGCGATCAAGCCACCCCCGCCGGTATGCTGAGCTACGAAAAAATGCTGGCCGCGGCCGCGCCGGTCGAAGACACGCTGCGCCACGACGACGATCTGGCCGGATTGTTCTACACCGGCGGCACTACCGGCTTCCCGAAAGGCGTGATGCTGTCCCATACCAATTTCTGGGTCTCTGCGATCGCCTTCATGGCCGACGAACTGATGCCACCGGGCGCGATCTATCTCCATGCGGCACCGATGTTTCATGTCGCCGATTTCGCACAGACCATCGTCCAATTGATGCGCGGCGGCACGCATGTGTTCATGCCCAGTTTTAATCCGCTCGGGCTGATGGAGATCGTCGCCAAACATCGCGTCTCCGATCTGATGCTGGTGCCGACCATGATTCAGATGCTGATCGATCATCCGCGGGTCAACGACTTCGACCTCGGCAGCCTGCAACGCATATTGTTCGGCGCATCGCCAATCAACGAGGCGGTGCTGGATCGCGCGCTGAAGACCTTTCCCGGCCTGCAATTCATGCATGCCTACGGCATGACCGAACTCGCGCCGCTGATCACGCTGAATCCGTTTTTCAACTACACGCCGGAAGGCCGCAAGCTCGGCAAGCTGAACTCCGCGGGCCGCTCGAGTTATGCACTGGAAGTGGTGATCGCCGACGAAAACGACAAAGAGGTGCCGCTCGGCGCAATCGGTCAAGTACTGGTGCGCGGCGGCAACGTGATGCAGGGCTACTGGAAGAAGCCGAAGGAAACCGAAGAAGCGCTGAAAGATGGCTGGATGCATACCGGCGACATGGCCTACATGGACGACGACGGTTACATATTCATCGTCGATCGCCTGAAGGACATGATCATCAGCGGCGGCGAAAACGTTTATTCGACCGAAGTTGAAAACGCACTCGCGCAACATGGAGCGGTGGGCTCGTGTGCGGTGATCGGCATTCCCAGCGAGCAATGGGGTGAAGCCGTGCACGCGGTAATCGTCATCAAGGACGGCATGACCGTGACCGAGGTCGACCTGATTGCGCATTGCCGCACGCTGATCGCCGGCTACAAATGTCCACGCAGCGTCGAATTCCGCGACGCACTGCCGATTTCCGGCGCCGGTAAATTATTGAAAAACGCCTTGCGCGATCCGTATTGGAAAGATCGAAAAAAGCAGGTGGGTTGAGGGTAAAAAAACGCGGCTTAGGCCGCGCTTTTTATTGCAGTTGTTAGTTGTTAGTTCGTAGGGCGCAATAACCGAAGGGCATTGCGCCGTCGCTTGCAGAGCTATTCAGGCGAGTCGTACTGAGATTGCACGCACCGCGTCGTGTTCGTCGACAATGGGTGTTATCGAATGAAACGCCGGATTTTTTTCCAAGCGTTTAATTAAAGCTGGTCCCTGCCCCAAACCCACTTCAAAAATCAACCAGCCGCCGGGCCGCACGAACTTCGGCGCCTCTTGTAGCAAACGCATTAAAATCGCCACGCCAAATGGGCCGCCGTCGAAAGCCAGGCGCGGCTCGTGCGCACTGATTTCGCTCGCCATGTGCTCGACTTTTGCACTGTTGATATACGGAGGATTGCAGGTCAACACATCGACCTTGCCGATAAACTGTTCGGTTTCGAACGGCGCCAACAAATCGCCGGCAAAAAATTGCGCACGCGCTTCGAGACCGAGATGTTGCGCATTGCGGCGCGCCAGTGCGACTGCATCTTCGCTAAGATCCGCCGCATACACTTTTGCATTCGGCACGCGCTGCGCAATCGCTAATGCGACATTGCCGGAACCGGTGCAAACATCGACGACCGCGACCGACGCCTGCTCGACCGCAACCTGTTGTACCGCTGCCAGCGCTGCACCGGCGAGCAATTCGGTTTCACGGCGCGGCACCAGAGCTTCCGGTCCCGCCAACATTTCCAAATCCATAAAACATTGACGCTGCGTGATATGTGCCAACGGCACGCCGTCGATACGCTTCGTTATTAATTGATACAACAACGCGCGACCTGCCGCGTCGAGTTCAGGCAACGGTTCGCGCGCGGCCAGACGCACTGATTTCGGCGCACCGGCTGCTGCATGCCACAGCGCACACAATGTCGTTTCGGGGGTTTCTTCCGGCTTATCTGGCAGAAAGGTTAGCTCTGTCAGTTGCTCAAGCGACTGGCGATATAGCATCTGCATTTACGATTCCCTGCTCCAACAATGCTTTCTTGCTGACTTTTCCCGTTACCGTCTTCGGTAAATCCATACAAAACACCACCTCCTTGGGCACCATGTAATTCTCCAGGCGGGCCAGACAGTGCTGGCGAATTTGTTTTTCGGTCAATTCACTGCCGGTTTCCAACACCACATAGGCGCGCACCGCCGCTCCCAACAACTCGTCGGGAACGCCGACCACCGCTGCTTCACGCACGCCGGCGATACTGTGCAATGCATTTTCAACTTCCGCCGGACTAACCTTCTCGCCGCGCGTCTTGATAATGTCGTCGTTGCGGCCGACGAAATATAAAAAACCCTGCTCGTCCATGCGGAAATGATCCTGCGTGCATAACACGCGCTCGCCGGGAAACTTGCCCGGTTTCAACATGAACTCGGTTAAATCGGGCCGCTTCCAATAGCCCAGCATCACATGAGGACCGCGCACATACAAAATGCCGTTTTCGCCGGCGGGCACGGGCTGTCCATCCGGCGACAGCAAGTAAACTTCGGTGCCGGGAATCGCTTTGCCGACCGAGCCGGGCTTTTGGTCGACTAGCTCCGGTTCGAGGTAGCTGACGCGCTTACATTCGGTCAGCCCGTACATTTTATAAATCAGCGCATTTGGAAAAATCTGCCGCAGCCGCGCGGCAAAATCATCGGGCAGTGCCGCCGCGGTATTCGTCACGCGCGTTACGCCGGGGAAACAAAGTGGTTCGCGACCGTGCGCCGAGAGCAGCATGGCGAAAATAGTGGGGACGCCGGGAAATACCGTGACCTGCTGTTCTTCCATGCGCGCAAAAATCTGCGCCGGAAAAGTAAACGAGCGCTCCAGTACCAAGGTCGCGCCCAGCGAAATTGCCATCAATAACTGATATAGACCGTAATCGAAAGCCAGCGGCAATACGCACAGGATTTTGTCGGATTCGGCGAGACGTAAGTAGCGGCTCAAACTCGCCGCGGCAAACAACATCGATTGATGCGTTTGCATGACGCCTTTGGGATTACCGGTGCTGCCGGAGGTATAAATCAGCGCCGCCAGATCGAGCGGAATAGTGGAGATAGTCGGCGTGGAGTTTTTTGTCGCAGCCAGCACGGCGTCGAACGATTCGACTTTGTCGGCCACCGGTTGTTTACCGGAGCAAATTGCGCCGAGCAACTTTTCGGCCTGTGTTAATACCGGTAAAAATACATTGCTCAGATGGCCGTCGGTAATCAGTATGCACGCATCGCTATCGTCGAGTACGAAGGCTAATTTATCGGCTTTAGTCTGCGGATTAATCAGTAGAAATACCGCACCCGCCAGCAACGTCGCATAAATCGATACCACGCATGGCCAGGTGTTATCCATATAAATCGCGACGCGATCGCCGCGCTGCACGCCGCGCGCCTGCAATGCATTCGCAAGCCGCTGCGCGGCATCGAGCAATTGAGTGTAACTGTACGTTTGCCCCTCGACCACGAGCGCCGTTTTTTCGGCGTGGCGCGCTGCGCTGTGCAGCAAACTGTCGTGCAGTAAAAACGGTACGGGCATAATCGTTAAGCGGCTTGTTTGCGCTGCACGAAGCGCGCGATGTTATCGACCGAATCGAAATTCTCCGGCACCATTTCCTTATCGGCCACTTTGATATTGAATTGCTCTTCGACGAAGAAGATCAACTCCAATACACCGGTCGAATCGATAATCCCGCGCTCGAGAAACGAATCGTTATCGGCAAATGCATCGGCGACATCGGTAAACAAAAAATTTTCCAGAATATAGCTGCGTATTCTTGCCTCGGTAGACATCATATCCCCCAACAAATTTTTGCTAAGCAGACGCTTAGCCGAGTTATTAGCGTTAGCACTGCGGATTTTTACCGTAAGACCAACCGCGCGAACTTCTGCGCCGGCCCCTGCTTGAACATGGCAATAATCCCGCAGCGCGCAATCCATTAATGGGTCGCATAAGAGCGGTTTTTTATGTCCCTTAAGTGCGGATCTCGATTATTTAGCTGCTGATCTCACCCCCGCGCGTAGACTAGCATAGTTCGCCATCCCTGCACCCCCAGCTGTAGGCCCTGGTATCGAGGCACCTTAAGCCCGGACGATCTTCTGGTAAACTACGGCCAGATTCAGTGCAAACTGCGGATCGCAGTCGAGGTAGTAATGAGCTTAAGCAATAGCGCAGTGCGGCAGCATTTGGATGCTTTGACCGAGCGGACAATCCTGGATGTCGATCGGCAGGAACAGCTAAAAACCCGCATTAAAGCGCTGCTTGAGCGCGAAAACGCCGTATTGGTCGCACACTACTATACCGACCCGGTGTTACAGGAATTAGCCGAAGAAACCGGCGGTTGCGTGTCCGACTCTCTGGAAATGGCGCGTTTTGGCCATCAACACTCCGCCCGCACCCTGGTGGTAGCCGGCGTACGCTTCATGGGCGAAACGGCCAAGATCCTGTCGCCGGAAAAGCGCGTCCTGATGCCCACGCTGGAGGCAACCTGCTCGCTGGACATCGGCTGCCCGGCGGACGAATTCGCGGCTTTTTGCGACCAGCACCCGGACCGCACCGTGGTGGTTTACGCCAACACCTCGGCGGCGGTAAAAGCCCGCGCCGATTGGGTGGTCACCTCCAGTATTGCGCTGCCCATCATCGAACATCTGGATGCGCAGGGCGAAAAAATCCTCTGGGCGCCGGACCGCCACCTGGGCGATTACGTCCAGCGCGAAAGCGGCGCCGATATGATTCTGTGGGACGGCGCCTGCATTGTGCACGAGGAGTTCAAAGCCAAGGGCATTACCGACCTACAGCGCAGCTACCCGGATGCGGCGGTACTGGTGCATCCCGAGTCGCCGGCAGCGGTCGTGGCGCTGGCGGATCGCGTCGGCTCCACCTCGCAAATTATCGAAGCGGCGCGCACGCTGCCGAACCAGCAATTTATCGTCGCTACCGATCAGGGCATTTTCTATAAATTGCAGCAACAAGTACCGGATAAAGAATTCATCATCGCTCCCACCGCCGGCAGCGGCGCCACCTGCCGCAGCTGCGCACACTGCCCGTGGATGGCGATGAATGCACTGGACAACCTGGCGGATTCGCTGGAGTTCGGCAGCAACGAAATTCACGTCGACCCCGCCCTCGGCGAGCGCGCGATGATTCCATTGAAACGTATGTTGAATTTCGCCGCGGCGCGACAGCAGAAGGTAAAGGGCAACGCGTGACGTCAGTTGTCAATTTGTAGGGCGGGTCATTCGACCCGCCGTGCGGAAGCGCCGAACCGCATAAGCCGTAACAATTGAATCGGGAAAGGCGGGTCGAATGACCCGCCCTACATCCAATGTCTCAATCTGCTACATCTTCTGCATCTGCTCCTTCAGCGCCTTAATCTGGCGAATGCGCTCTTCGATTTTGGTGGTGGTTACGTTGTCGCCTTTGACTAATGGCAACGCGTAACTCAGTTGTTTTTCAGCTTTATCCAATACGCCATTCAACACGAAGTATTCGGCGCGCGCCTGATGCACGCCGACGATATTGCCCGCCAGGCCATGCGTCTCCGCCAGCAGGTACCACACATCGGGATCGGTGGGACGCAATTTCACCTGGGCCTGTAACACGGCTTCCGCCTGCTGCGGTTGATTGATTTTCAACAGCGCGTTGGCATAGGTCATCGTCAACGGATAATTATCCGGATTGACGCGCAACTGCTGACGCAATTTTTCCGCGGCGCGCTCGGCCCCACCCATCGCGATATCGATTTCGGCATCGGTGACAATGTATGCCAGGCGGTGCGGATCCTCGGTCAGTAACGGGTCCAACTGAGCGCGCGCCTCTTTCGGCTGCGACGATTGCAGATAGGCGAGCGTCAGGCCGTAATGATCTGCCTCCTGGTTGCGCGACTGCCCCTTCAAACGCCCCTTAAACTTTTTTAAGGCTTCGGATGCGTTGCTGGCGAGCTGTACTTCGACGCGCGCCTTCATCAATTGAAAATCGAGATTATCGACATACACCTTGCGCGGATAATCGCGCGCGCGATTGCGCGCATCGGCGACCCGGCTTTCGGTGAGCGGGTGCGTCAGGAGAAATTCCGGGGGATTACGTCCGTAGAAGCGATTGGCTGCCAGCATGTTTTCGAACATCGACGCAAATGCGTTGGCATCGTAACCGGCGTTGACGACGGTCTCCATGCCGATGCGATCGGCCTCCTGTTCGTTTTCCCGACTGAAGCGCAATTGCGCCTGCTGCGATGCTGCCTGCGTGGCCGCCATTGCCGCGATGCCTGCGTCGCCACGCGAGGTCGCCGCCAATACCAATGATCCCAACATAGCCGCCATCGTCGGCAACATCGTGCGCTGCTGCTGCTCCTGGCCGCGCACGAAATGGCGTTGACTCAAGTGCGCCAATTCATGGCCCAGCACCGATGCCAATTGCGCCTCGTTATCTGCGCTCAGGAACGTACCGTTATGCACGCCGACCACGCCGCCAGGCGCGGCAAACGCATTGATGGTCGGGTTATCGATGATGACGACTTCGATGCGGCGATCTTTCAGCTGGCTATAGCTCGCTAATTTATAAATAAGATACTCGAGATAATCCTGCAACAGCGGATCGGATACGGTCTGCACCTGGCTGCGAAACAGCTTCAACCAGGCGCGACCCAATTCGTACTCCTGCTGGGTCGAAAAGGTCGCGGACGCGCTATCTCCCAACTCGGGCAGGCTGACCGAGCTCTCCACTGCGGCGGCGGCATCAGCGTAGATCATGCAGGCGCTCAGCAACCATGCGGCAACTTTCTGTTTACGCGTCACATCGATACCAAAATAAAAATGATTGCGTGCTACTTTAGCATGAGAGCGTCGCGGCTGTTGCATCGGCTGCAGCGCAAAAATACCGGCGTACTCATTACATCGCAGGCCCTCATCTGACCGCGAAGCGACCGCCGCATTCCGGCGGTTGGGGCGCAGCAACGCAATCGGTATACTGTCGCCGGCTACCATTGGTGGGACATACCTTGCGCGAACTGGATACCTGTGGACTCGATTGCCCACTGCCGCTACTCAAGGCTAAACAACAATTAAATGCCATGGCCAGCGGGGAGGTGTTGTGCGTGCGTGCCACCGACCCAGGCTCGCGGCGCGATTTCCGCGTATTTGCGGAACAAAGCGGCCACACACTGCTCGAAAGCACCGAGCGGGACGGTGTGTTTATTTATACCTTACGGAAGCGTTAGCGATAACCCGCAATGAGTTATAAGAAAACCCCCGCAAGCCTGCCTGCTTGCGCCCAACCGCTTCAGCCTTAAGACCAACCTGTGAAATTTAGGAAAAGCCTGTGAAAGCTTCTGTTTCTTCCGTGCGCAATTGGCGCTCGATTGCACTATTGCTCGTTTTATTCTTATTGGGCGCGTGCCAGCCGGTCGCGCCGAAACAAGCTGCGGCATCAGCGGATCACTCGGCGACGAGCCCGGCGATTACCGTAGCCGCCAGCGATAACGACGCGCGCAGTTACCGCTATCTCGAATTACCGAACCAACTGCGGGTGTTATTGATATCCGCACCGAACACCGACAAGGCCGCCGCCGCGCTGGATGTCAATGTCGGTAGTCGGCAGGATCCGAACGATCGGCAGGGGCTCGCGCACTTTCTTGAGCATATGTTGTTCCTCGGTACCGATCGCTACCCGCAAGCCGACGAATACCAGGATTTTATTTCATCGCATGGCGGCAGCCACAATGCCTTCACCGCATTTGAAGATACCAATTATTTTTTCGACATCGATAGCCGCTATCTGGAACCCGCGCTCGATCGCTTCTCGCGTTTTTTCGTCGCGCCGCTGTTTAGCGCCGAATATGTCGATCGCGAAAAACACGCTGTGTACTCCGAGTACAAGGCCGGTATCCGCGACGATCAGCGTCGCAGCCTCGATGTGCTGCGCGAAGTCGTCAATCCCGAACACCCATTCGCGAAATTCTCGGTCGGCAGCCTGGATACTCTGGCCGATCGCCCCGAACAGCCG
>DATIED010000185.1:0-4719 GCA_035455965.1 Spongiibacteraceae bacterium | reverse complement strand
TTACAAAAATAGACCGCCGCCGATTTATTTGACGCGGCGAATAAATACCGCGTGGATACTCAACCGATTGCGCCAACCGTACAGTGATCAGCAACCATACAGCCAACAACTAACAACTATTAATAGTTGTACGTCAGCGACAATCGCACCGTGCGCGGTTCCACCGGATGAAAATGCCGATCGTCGACGCCCGTCGCCGGCTCGCCCTGCAAGCGCGAGGTATAGTAGTAATCGATGTCGCTGACTTCGCGATCGAACAGATTGAAAATATCCACCGTCGCTTTCAAATCGCCGGTCAAGCGATAGCCGCCGCGCAAGTAAGCAAGCGTGGTCGACTTCGACCGAACGCTGTCATCTTCGATCAACGGACGCGGGCCAAAATAACGCAATTGGAATTCCGCGAACCACGGGCCGAGATCGGCGATGCCGATGCCGAACGAAGCGATTTTATCGACCGCGCCGGGAATATAGTTACCGCCTGGATCGTTGCCATTAAAACGCGCATGCGATGCGGAAAAATCCAAATCCAGCAGCAGCCAGTCGTTGGCGATGTAATGGTTGTTCCACTCGAGGCCATAACGTTTACTGGCGCGGGTCGGCTCGGTATCGCCGGCATCGCCGACGAATACCAGCTCCGAATCGAGTTTCAGCTGCCACAATGCAATCGAACTTTGCAGGCCAGGAATAATTTCAGTGCGTGCGCCAATCTCCGCGCCGCGTGCTTTTACCAGCGGCGTAACTGGCTCGGTGGGTTCGTTATCCCTGGCGGTTACATGCTGCGTGGTACCGCGCGCATCGTTGCTGTGAAAACCTTCGCCATAATTGATGAAGAATTCCGTTTGCGCCCACGGCCCGAGAATGATCGATAGTTTTGGCGACGTAATCGAATCGTTTTCGGTGCCGGAGTTTTCATCGATATTGCTATTCACGTCGAAATGATAGGCATCGAAGCGCGCGCCCAGCACGCTGCGCAGCCAATCGCTCCAATGCGTGGTATTGGAAAGATAAATACCGGCACTGCCCTCCTTCACCGCGTCGCGCCGCGTAGTAGCGAGCCGTTCGCGTTGCCCGGTGGCATGAAGCGCCACCGGGCTCAGTCGATCGTAGCGCCCCTCGACGCCGACGCTGGTATCGCTTTTGCGCCCCAGCCATTCGCCAAACCAGGTATGACTGGTGTTGAAGCCGTAAAGCTGCCGCTGCTCGGCCTGCTCGAATTGATCGCCGTCGATTGGATTATCGAGAAAATAAGTGAAGTTGCTGAATAGTTTTAAATCGGATTTGACCGCATATAAAACTACATCGCTGCGACCATCCTGATCGGTTTGCGCGCCTTCGAACGATACACTATAGCGATGGGTGGTGCCGCCGTCGCTCGGATCGAGCGAACCGAAGCGATCGATTGAGCCCTCCGCAACTGCGCGCTCCGGAATCTGATCGGTGGAATCCCAACGCGCGCTGTAAGCCATGCCGGTAATACTAAAACCATTGCTCTTGTTGCCATCGCTGTAGCGCACTACGCCGTTGCTCTTGTGAAAATTTTCCGGCTCGTCCCACGGACCGTTGTTGCGCGACAACTCCACTGTATAGAGCAACGAGCCGCTGGCGAGCTCCGCCGAATCCGCAAGCAGCGCGCGCGTAAACTGATGCTCACCGACACTCAGCGACGCAACGCCGCGCGGCAGAACATTGAACAGGCCAATCTGTGCGGCGCCGGCATTAGCAAAATCGCCCAGCTCGGCGTAATAAGGTCCTTTTTTGTAATCGATACGCTCAACCAGTTCGGGAATAAGGAAATTTAGATCGGTATAGCCCTGACCGTGCGCGTGGCTGCGCATATTGACCGGCATACCGGCGATGCTGGTTGCGAAATCGGTGCCGTGATCCAGATTGAAGCCACGCAAAAAATATTGATTCGCTTTGCCGTCGCCGCTGTGCTGCGTGACAATTACGCCCGGCACGAATTCCAGGACCTCACCGGGCCGCAGCGCCGGGCGATTTTCCAATAATTTTGCCGTGACCGTGCCGGCGCTGGCAGCATCGGAAGTGCCGACTCCATTTTCATAATGGCCGACAACTTCGACGGTTTGCAGGCTACCGGTTGGCGGGGTACGGTCCGCGTGAGCGCCGCTGGCCGCGCACAATAAACCGGGCAGTAGCCGCGCCGCCATTTTCGCGCTGAACATTGTGTCCCCTATGAACAGGTAGGATAAATATATTTTATTTCTTAAAAATACATTAATAACATGACAACTAAAATTATTGCCGGTTACAAATAAACAGCCTCACCAGATAGTGGCAATATCATTGTGTCGACGTCGTATTGCGCTCGATATCGCCGAGCAAAACCTGCGCGCCGGCCGCGATCGTTTCGTTGTCGCCGTCGTAGATCGTCAAGCGCAATACATTGCGAATGTCGCCTTCGGCATCGCCCTGATTCAACGCCAGCGCGCGCAACGAATTCAACGCAAGTTGCCGATCGTCCTCGACACCGTCGCTGAGGACGCGCTGCAATACAGGAAGCGCTTGCGATTTTGGCTGGTTAGCGAGTGCATCGATCGCGGCGGCGCGGGCGCGCGGATCGTCGCCGATCGCCGCAGCCGCCAACTTGTCGATAGTTTCCGCAGCAATTGGCAGCGGTATTTCTTTATTATTTGCGGTGCCCGGCAATGGCGACTCATTGGTAGCCGAAGTTGCACTGTCGATGTTGGCGAGAGTTGCACTGTCGATGTTGACGGAAGTTGCCGTAGCAAATCGAGACTGCTTAGGGCCGCTCGATTCGCTGCGCTCGGCGCTTAAGTAATTGACCAGAATTACGCAACCGGTGGCGACTAACACGACGAACAGCCACGCAGTACGCGTCATTTATCGCACTCCTCTCTTTACACGACGAAATACACGCCTGATTTCACGCGCCGAACTTTATGCGCCGAGTTTCGCGCGCCGCTCTTCACAAGTAGAAAGGTCGAATCAACCGAAGATTGCCGCCACGCGCAGCCACGACCAATAGGCCGCGACCGAGCCGATGGTGTAGAGCAGCGGCGTGCGCGCGAGTTGCGCCTGCGGCCAGCGCACCAGCATGCGATAGATCAACCACGCCGCGGCCACCGTGATCAATTGACCGATCTCGACACCGACGTTGAAACACAACAATGCGGTCGGTAAATAATTTTCCGGCAAACCGATTTCTTTCAGCGCGCCGGCAAAACCGAGACCGTGCACCAGTCCGAACAGAAAGGCCAACACCACCGGCCAGCGCCGCGCCAAACTCATGCGCTGGTGCAATGCTTCGCCCGCTACCAGCACGATCGATAGCGCGATGGTCGCCTCGACCGGCGGCGAGCGCAGCGTCAGCCAGCCGAGCGCCGCGCTCGCCAACGTCAAACTGTGCGCGACGGTAAACGCAGTGATGGTCCACACCAATTTGCGCTGAAAGCCAACCAGAAATAACAAGCCGAATACGAACAGCAAATGATCGATGCCGCTCAGAATGTGCTCGACGCCCAAGATTACGTACGCCTTGGCGATTTCGCCGCGGCCGCGCGGATCGTCCGCCGCGCCGTATAACTGCACGCTCGGCTGGCCGGCGGTGAGCGTGTAGACGCGCGCCTGGCCGTCGAGCCAAAACACTTTTACCAGCACCGCCGAATAAGTTTTACCGACACCCGTTATCGCCAGCTTGCCTTTAAGGCCGTCGCTGCCGCAGCGCAGTAAATTCTGCTCGGCGACACAACTCTCGGGCCACTGCGGCGTCAGATCCTCGCTGATCGTACACTGCTTGTCGTTGCTGGCCGACCATTGCCAGAGAAAATCACCCGGCCGCGCTTCGCGCAATTCCATTTCACCCATACTCATTTCGTGCGCATGGGCTGAGTTGAGCAACAGCAACGGGCTCAGTAAGGTCGCGGCAACCCATAAGCCGATTCGCAACGCGCGCTTCATTCCGGTCTGGTCTCGAATTTAACTTTGTATTTTTTGGCCAGCGCGCGCACGGCTGCGCTGCGCTGTTCGGATGCAGTCGCATCGGTCCAATCCTGCAGCACCACGCCGCGCAGCGGTTCGAATTGCGCCGGCCTGGGCGCCGCTACCGAATCGAGCCGCAGCGCATGCCAGCCGTCGCGCGCCTGCACCGCACGCCATACGCCGGGTGTTAATTCCTCGAGAGTTTTCGGAAAGTCGGGACCATAACTTTGCACCAGGTTGGCATACGGCCGATCCTTGAAGACGCGCAGGCCCGCATGATTATCGCCGGGTGTGCCGGCATTCAAGGTATCGACGAAAGTGCGAATAGCCGCTTCCGAATTAGCTTCGGCGCCGGCATTGGCGAGCGCCGCCTCTTGAAAGTTGTAGCGCGCCGGCTCGTCGTATTTAACGCGATGGCTCTCGAACCAGGTGCGCAATTGTTGATCGTCGATCGCGGGCAATTTGACGTTGGCGTCGATCACACTGAGCGCTTTGAAAATCACGCGCTCGCGAATCGCCGTGTCGCCCTTATCGACCTGCAGCGCCAACCCTTCGCGGTACAGCACTTCATTATCGAGCCACACTGCATGTAAAGCCTTCAGCTCCTCGGCACTCGGCTTGCGACCACGCGTCTCCTCAAAGATTTCAACCGCTTCGCTATCCACTTCGGGACCGACGACTATGGTGCGCGGATCATCCGCGCGACCGACGAGATAATGATCGACCGCGAACAACAAACCGCCGAGCACGATGAAATGC
>DATIED010000184.1:0-2278 GCA_035455965.1 Spongiibacteraceae bacterium | reverse complement strand
AAGGCGATGCCACCGGTGTTCGTACTGAGCGCAGCAGTGTTGATACCGCCGCTGCCGCCGCTGGCTTTACCGGTGATTAACGAGCGTTCGGTTTTCTCGGCGGTATCGACGCCGCGCGTTAAATTGCTACGCGTAACTTTGGAGACGTCGACATTCTCGCGCATTTCGGCAAGATCGTCGCGAAATTGCAATACGCCGGACTTCGCCGCGCTCGCGCGCGCCTGCTGCATCAATTCGATCGGCGCTTCTTTACCACCGGCTTTACCCGCATTGGTTTTTGCGGCTGGCGGTACCGATGTTTTCGATGGAGGAACTGAAGTTTTCGGGAGAGGAACAATGGTCGGCTTCGGAACAGGCTTCGGCTTTTCCGGCGCGGCTTTATCGGCGGCTTTCGGCAACTCGACCGGCTTCGCCAATACAATTTTCTGCAGCACGACATGAGTGAGCTGGGGCGGTAAATCCTTCGGTTCGGGGTGCAACAACGGCGGCAATCGTAACGCCGAAACGATGCAGGCAAACACTACATACAACGCAAGCAGCACCAACAGAATTCTCTGAAAGCGCGAATCTTCGTTATAACTCGAAGTCCAGGGCAATTGCGGATTGGGGATACGCAGCACCGCCACGAGTTAAGCCCCCTGTTCCGCGATCGGTGCGGTTGCGGCCGGCGCATTATCTTCCGGCAAGCGCTCCACGGCCAATGCGATATCGCGGAAATCCGCCTGCGCGCAGGTAGTCATCACACGCTTCAATAACCGATAGGGAACCTGTTGATCGCCCATAATCGTAACGGCGCGGCCATTGGCTTTTTCAGCGTCCGTCAATTCGAGCTTGCGCGCCGCCCATACCTCCAATTCGCGGCGCAGCGCGGCGATTTCTTCTTCATTGCCCGCCAATACATCGGCAACCTTGGCGACAACGCGCCCCTGCACCAGGATATCCTGCGCGTTTATTTTCACCAGCACGGTATCGTCGGGACGCCTGTCTGCCGAAGATTGCGGCAGCTTGATCGTCTTATCGAGATCCAATACCTCCACGTTGCCCGTGTTCATCATCAAGAAGAACAGCAGCATGGTGAAAATATCGATGATGGGAACCAGGGTTAGCTTAGCCGCCGATTGCATGCGTCGGTGGTTGCGGGCCATGCGCCGCGCGCGCATCGAGGCTTTCATCGCGCCGCTCCCACATTGATCGCCGTCGCATCGGCCACAGCACCGGCGACAGCGGGCGCATCGCCGAAAGCGATATCCGGAAATAATTCCGCATCCACCACACTGGTGGCAATCGTAGTCTTAAACGAGCGCGCCGTATCCATCGTCGTGACAATCGTCTGATAGGGTGTGTTGGCTTCCGATAAAATCGTAATCGATTTTTTATCGATTGTTTTTTCTTTCAACTGCCGTTTAACTTCCTGCAACACCGTCGACAGCATCGCGTAATCGTGCACGCCAGCCGCCGTATCGGATATGCTTTTAAGCAATACGCCACGCGGATAATCGATTTCGAGATGATCGGCACGGATCACCAGTTCGACTTCTTCATTTTGAATGTCGGTCGTGTTGCCGCCGCTCGCGGCACCGGGCAACTTCAAATCGAGCACGGTGATATGCGAAAAGACCACGCTCACCAGCAGAAACGGCACCAGAGCAACCAACAGGCTGATAAACGGCGTCATATCCAGATCGGCCGCTTCGCGGTGCGCGCGTAATCTTCGCATTGCCATGGCGCGAGTTCCGTAGTTGGTGGCAGTTGCCGGCAGCGGTTAGTCGGCAGCTCGGGTTTGTTGTGCGAGCGCGTGCCGGTCGGAAAGAATATTCAAACATTTCACGCCCACCATCTCTAAGCTGGAAATGATTTCGGTGGTTTTTGTTTGCAGCAAAGTGTGAACCAATAACATCGGAATCGCCGCCGACAATCCGAACGCAGTCGCATTCATGGCCTCGGCAATGCTGGCGGACAACATCGCGGCTTTTTCCGCGGGATTGACATTCGCCACCGCGGCGAATGCGCTGATCAAACCCGAGATAGTGCCCAGCAAGCCCAACAACATGGCGATGTTAGCCAGTGTGGAGAGATACTGCGTGCGCTTTTCCAGACGCGGCAATGCCTCCATAACTCCCTCTTCCATCGCATATTCGATATCGTCGCGGCGCTGCGTGTGGGCAAGGCGCGCGACGCCTGCGGCAACGATACGCGCCACCGGCGCCGGCGATGAACTCGCCACGCCGAGCACGGCCTTGTAATCGCCTTTCTGTAGCAGCGGCAAAATTTCGCTGAA